>NZ_JAPFHB010000015.1:0-82571 GCF_059803555.1 Chryseobacterium sp. TB1-D10
AATTCGGGCAGACATTATGAAAAAAACTACCAAAATAATTTGGTTTGTCCATAGAAATCAAGTCGGGCTGCAGATTCTACCTTCGATCAGGTTTGGTCTTTCATTTCAAATTAGATTAACTTTGGACTCTTAACCACAAACTCCGAATATCAAATGAGTTATTTCGAAGAATTAGACAAAGAGATGGACCGCTATCTGGAAGATAACGCTTCCGAAGAGCCAGCGATCCTCAGAAAATTAAGAAAAGAAACTTACCAGAAAACAACGCAGCCTCATATGATCTCCGGATATTTACAAGGCAGATTGTTGAGTATATTGTCACATATCATTCAACCAAAAAATGTTTTGGAAATCGGAACGTTTACAGGTTACGCAGCGCTAAGCATTGCTGAAGGTTTGCCAAAAGATGGGAAGATTTACACGATTGATAAGAACGAAGAACTATCTTATATTCCAAAAAAATATTTTGCTGAAAGCGATTATAAAGACCAAATCGAATTCATTATCGGTGATGCAAAAGAAGAGATCAAAAAACTAGATAAAACTTGGGATCTAATTTTTATAGATGCAGACAAAGAAAGCTATCTGGAATATTTGCAACTCATCAAACCAAACTTGCGTTCCGGAAGTATCATCCTCATAGACAACGTGCTTTGGTACGGAAAAGTTCTTGAAAATAACCCGAAAGACAAACAGACAGAACTGATCAAACTTGTGAATAAAATAGTAACCGAAGATCTCGATTTTGAAAATCTAATCTTACCTTTGCGAGACGGATTGCACTTGATAAGAAAAAAATAAAAAATTCAGAGATTTAGTTATTTAGAAATTATTAGAATTCATTTTAATTTCTTAATTTTCTTAATCTCTAAATCCCTCAATCTATTATGAACAAAGGAATTTGCAATGTTTCCATCGCTCCGCTGAGAGCAGATTGCTCCGACAAAAGTGAAATCGTAACACAGCTTTTGTACGGCGAATCTGCCGATATTATTGATGTTTCCAATAACTGGACAAGGATCCGGACGCATTACGACAACTACGAAGCCTGGATGGATACGAAACAAATCACGCCTGTTTCAGACGAATATTTAGCATCAAGAAAAATCAACCTCATCAAAGAACCTTTCCAATCGACTATGACGGAAAGCGGACGAACATTGTTGTCAATGGGATCAGAAGTCACTTTCGAAACCAGTTCACCAACACGAGGACACGACCTCAGCGAAAGCATCGTGAACTGCGCCAAAGAATTTTTGAATGTTCCTTATTTGTGGGGTGGAAAAAGCTTTTTCGGAATCGATTGCAGTGGATTTACGCAGATTATTTATAAAATTCATGGGATTAAAATTCCAAGAGATACATATCAACAAGCAGAAATTGGAGAGGTTTTGACATTTATCGAAGAAGCGAAACCCGGCGATCTTGCGTTTTTTGAAAACTCGGAAGGTAGAATTATTCATGTTGGATTTATCCTTGCTGATCAAAAAATCATTCACGCACACGGAAAAGTGCGGATTGACAGTCTGGATTCTTCAGGGATTTTCAATAAAGATCAAAATAAGCACACGCATAAATTGAGGTTTATCAGGTCTTATTTTTAGCCTTATTTAATAAGAATATCAGCACTTCAAAAATTATAAAAAGCTTCCAAAATTGGAAGTTTTCATTTATTTGAGAATAAACCCGTTACATTAATTTCCGGATGGTGACTTCCTGCTTGATCTTTCCATAACTGAAAATATTAGCTATGATAATCGGAATAAAGATGACAGGGATCATTGTGTAAATACCAAATCCTCTGGTTACCGTGAAATAATTACAACCAATTACCAGTAGCACGAAAAATACCATAAAGCCAATAAACTGAGCTTTTGCTTTTTTAAGGGTTTTTAATAATTCTTCATTTGATAATTGTGATAAGTTGTCTGATTTTTTCATTTCGTAATATTTAATTATCTATTACAATTTGAAGTCCAACTTTACAGTGAAAAACTTTAGCGCTTGGTTAATCGGAACTGCAAAATTCAATTTGATAGAAATTCAGCTATTAAATCAAAACGGTGTCTTTTGAGAATGTGATATCAAACGAAAAAGCTTCCAAAATCAGGAAGCTTTCATTTTTTATTGAGAGAAATCAATTCAACAGATTCCTGCTTTTCATTTCTGCTTTTAGTTTATTAAAGTTTGTCATATTTGCGATCAGGATCGTAATAAAAACGATTGGCAAGACGCTAAAAACACCAAAACCTTTTTTGAGTGTAATAAAAACTGCAGTTCCAATTAATAAAATAAAAACGACGATAAAGCCAATAAAAATCCCTTTAGCAGTATTGTAACTTTTGATAAGTTGTTCATCATTCAAATGAGATAAGCTTTCTGAATCTTTCATTTTTATTAATCTTAAACTGATTTTACAACTTAAATTCCAGCTTCACATTGAAGAATCTTCCCGTCAATCTTACCGGAACGGGATAATATAATTGCGGCGAAGAATTCACGTCGCTGATCCATTGGTTTGCAATTGTATTATTGATATTAAATGCGTTGAAGATCTGAACGCCCAAAGTCAACTCTTTGAATTTACCCCAGAAGTTTCCACTCACTTTATTGTCTTTCTGATCGATGAAAACCTTGGTCAAACCAATATCAACTCTTTTGTAAGAAGGCAAAGTTTTCTGATAACGGTAAGCCGCTAAATAATCAGGCAAACCATTGGCATCAAATAAAACAGGCGTTCCTGACGGTAATCCGCTGGCGAAAGTCAACGTCAGATTTACCCTCATACTTGGGAATTTTGGCATATAATCCTGATAGAACATCGCAAATCTGAAACGCTGGTCAGTTGGTCTTGGGATGTAACCCATACCTTCAATATTTTCATAAACTCTGGCGTAACTGGCTGAAATGTAAGAATCGATTCCCGGCACAAACTCTCCAAACAATCTCGCATCCAACCCATAAGCATAACCTTCGGAATTATTTTTTCCGGAATACCTAACTCTCACATTATCCATATAATACGGAATCAGATTTTCCATTTTTTTATAGTAAGCTTCAGTTGTCAGCTTGAAATTTCTTTCTTTAATTTTAAATTCATAATCGTTGGCAAGAATGATCTGGTAAGATTTCTGAGCCTTGATATCTGAGTTGAATGCACCTGTCAGATCTTTAATTTCTTTATAAAATGGCGCCTGATAATAAACACCTCCTGCAACTCTGAACAACATATCCATATCCCAGTTCGGTTTGATGGCAAACTGTGCTCTCGGGCTGAATAATGTTTCCTTATTAAAACTCCAGTTTTGAATTCTCGCACCTCCATTTATAAAGATTCTGTTGCTTCCCCAATAGAATTTTTTGGAAAACTGAGCATAAGCAGAAACTCTTGTCGGATCGATGTCGTTTTGTCCAGCAATGTAATATTTTAGATTAAGTGCAGAAGTATCCAGATTTCCGGGAATTACAAAATCTCTTGGATTGCTGTAACCGATAGAATCTACAAACTGCCACTCATTCGTAAAATCTTTGATGGTTTCTCTTTCGTATTTCACACCGACTTCAAAATCAGTATTCACATCCGGAGAGAATTTTGTTCTGAACTGAGAACCTGCAACTCTGACTAATAAGTCATTTCTTGCGTGGTCTATCTGTCCGCCGGCATCATAGCCTGCAACAGGATTTCCTTCCTCATCAAAAGCTTCCAAAATATAGCCGGATGCAATGGAATAATATTCTCTTTCTCTGTTTTGATAAGCGAAATTATCGAGTGAAAAATGCCATTTCTTACTTGGTTTGAAGTTCACACTCACCGTTCCCATTATATTTTTGTACTGATCATCTTCCTGGCCGTTGTAGAAAACCGTCAGCTTCAAAGGCTGCAAAATACTTCCGAAATCCACTTCTTTTTCTTTTGGAACCATTTGGTAATCATTCTTTGCATAATAACCTAAGAACGACAAAGACCATTTATCATTGAACTGATAATTAAGATAAGTCTGCACATCCATATATCGCGGATTGAAGTCTGTATCTTCATTCAAAGTATTAAGAACGAGATTCGTATTTCTGTAACGTCCGGAAATTAATCCTGTGAACTTCTTATCCTTTGATGCAAAACCAGTCGTCAGTCTTCCGCCAATCAAACTCGCTTCTCCGGAAACTTCAAATTTCTCAGGCTGTCTGTAATAGATATTCAATGCAGAAGACATTTTATCGCCATATCTTGGTTCAAATCCACCGGCAGAAAAGTTGATCGTAGAAACCATATCCGGGTTCACAATACTCATCCCCTCCTGTAAAGAATTTCTGATTAAGAATGGACGATAAAGTTCAATATCATTAATGTAAATCAAATTCTCATCATAACTTCCGCCTCTTACCATATACTGCGAACTCAATTCTGCATTGGAGTTCACGGAAGGTAAAGTTTTCAAAAGCCCTTCTACACCACCAGCCAAAGAGGCAACTTCTCTCGCTTCTTTTGCAGAAATCTCAATAGAAGTGATATCGTTTGTTTTGAATTTTTCTTTTTTCTGAAAAACAACTTCCTGAATTTCTGTAGCGTTTACAACAGGCAGAAAAAGCACATTCACATTCTGAGTCTTCGGTGTTGTCTTGATGACTTTGGAAAAATCTTTGAAGTTTTCTTTCTGAACCGTCAAAGTCTGCTCAGTGTCGGAAAGTGGCACTCTAATGAATCCATTCTTATCGGTCTGATAAGTTTGATTGTTGTAAGTCACGTTTGCTTCGGAAACTGTTTTTCCATCCTCGTCCAGAACTTTAAGATTGATTTGCGAAAATGCTGTAATCGAAACCAACAAAAAGAGTATAAGATATATTTTTTTCATAAAATTATTCAACAAATTTACTTTCTTTAAAAATTTTTCTCCATTCTTCGACAAATTCATCAGAAAACTTGTCTGTTTTTAATGCAATGATATTTGCAAATAAATCACTTTTACCTTTAATCAAAAAATAAATCTGAGATTCTTTATCATTCGAATTTTTATATGAATCAGATTCACATTTAAAAATTAAATATCCATCTTTAGCATTATCATTTTTATCCAATTCTGTATACTTAAAACCTTTAGTTTTTTCCTTTAATCCCTTTACAATAAGATTTTTAAATTGATCAATAGAAACGCTGTTTGCATTTTTCACGACAGACATCGTCGCAATAATATAATAATTTTCCCAGTTTTGACCATTAGGAATCCACTCTCGCAGAATTTGACGAGAATCTTGTTGATCATTTTTTAAAACTAGCTTGTATTTTTGTGGAAAATTAATGACTAAGGAATCTCTCTTCTGAGAAAATGCCAAAACGGGCAGAAAAAAAAGAATGAAGAGAATATAGTTTTTCAAAGTTGTAATTTTTTTCGATTTATATTTTTAAAATTGAATCTTGGGAATGGCAAAAATAACAATTAATCTAAAGAACGAAAGAATATTTATAATTGTTATGCAGAAAAGTGATTAGTTTCAGAATATTCCTTTCTCAATTATGAAAAATTAAGTAATTATTTAAAATTATGCGCCAGAACGATCAAGAAAAAAAGTCCGGAATTACCGGACTTTAATTTTTATAATATCGCTTCTCTTATTCTTGTCAGTTTCCCTAGCAAATCATCAAGAAGATCCAGCTTCAGCATATTGGCTCCGTCCGATTTTGCAATCGAAGGATCCGGATGTGTTTCTATGAATAAGCCATCTGCACCAACTGCGATTCCAGCTTTGGCAATGGTTTCTATCAATTCCGGACGTCCACCTGTAACTCCTGAATTTTGATTAGGTTGTTGCAAAGAATGCGTCACATCCAAAATTACCGGAGAATATTCTCTCATCGTAGGAATCCCGCGGAAATCTACAACCAGATCGCTGTAGCCAAAAGTATTACCTCTTTCAATGATCGCCGTTTTATCGTTTCCGGAATCTCGTACTTTCTGAACGGCAAATTTCATTGCTTCAGGAGAAAGAAACTGTCCTTTTTTCAGACTTACTGCTTTCCCTGTTTCTGCAGCAGCAATCAAAAGATCTGTCTGTCTCACCAAAAATGCCGGAATCTGTAAAACATCAACATATTCTGCCGCCATAGCAGCATGCGCGTTCTCGTGAATATCCGTAGTTGTAGGGATATTGAAGGTCTCTCCTACTTTTCTAAGGATCTTCAAAGCTTTCTCGTCGCCGATACCTGTGAAAGAATCCACACGGCTTCTGTTCGCTTTTCTGAAGGAGCCTTTGAAGATGTAAGGAATATTATATTTATCAGAAAGTTTCACGATGTGCTCTGCAATCTGTAAAGCCATTGTTTCGTCCTCAATAGCACAAGGTCCAGCAATCAGGAAGAAATTTCGGGAATCTTTGTGATGAATGTTATCTAGATATTGTATCATTATTTTTTTGATTTTTAATTGTGAATTTCAGAGAAGAATTATTCTGAAATATGAATACAAATATACGGATTTTAGAAGAATTCTTTCCATAGTTTTGGATCGTAAGAACTCCAATTAATGAAATTTTTCATTATACCAGAAACCCAGCAAAGTGGTTCTGCGGAGTCAATCTCTACAAAAAATATTTAGTTTCTTAAAGAATGACAAAACTGAATGTGATCAGAACTTTTTTATAATCTTCTCAAACGTATTCACATTCCGGCTTGTCATTTTGTCCTTAAGGCTTTTTTTGCCTAGGATTTTCCCGAAAGTCGAGTTTAATGTCTGTCCTTTCGGAACGTGCCAATAGAAAATATTATTGACAATTTTTCCCTGTTCGCCTTCCTCTTTTATTGCATTTTCAAATTCTTCTGATAGAACTTCTTCGACTTTTTCACTTCCTAGAAAGATATAATTGTGAAAGTTTTCTTTTACAGGAAACGGATCATTTTTGAAAATATCATTGATCTCTTTTTCATCTTTTATGAACAAAAAAGCATCGTAACTGAAATGTTCTGACATTGCTTTTTTCAGAATATTTTTTAATTCAGAAGCACCTTTGTCCGACTGAAACAAAATATTTCCGGAGGCCAAAACCGAAGAAACATTTTCCATTCCAGTATCAGAAAAGACTTGGCAGACATCAGACATTTTCATGTTGGTTCCTTTGACATTGACACCGCGGAGAAAAGCACAGAATTTCATATTTGATTATTGACTGTGAAATTACAATTTAAATTTTTGACTAAATAAAAACGTCCCGAAAATTTCGAGACGTTTGAATAATTTATTGTGTGACCTTCATCAGTTGTTTGGTGATCTGATCCATCTTTTCGGCTTCATAAGTCGTGTCATAATCTTTCATAATATCGAAGAGATAGGAGTAGAAAGAAGTGACTTGTTGCACATCATCTGCCTTTTTGAAAGCTTTCTCTTTACCCATTTCCTGAAGATCTTTGATGAATACATTGAATCTCTTATCGATGACATTCAGTGAGTTTACGAGATATGCATAACCTTTTTCTTTCTGTCCGATTTTGCTGTAAGCATCAGCAACTGCTCCTACAACAAGAGAATATTCCATTGGTTTGGTTTTCATTTGGCGACCTGCGTAAACCTGAAATTTCGGAGATAATCTTGTGTAATAATCATACTCTTCAAAGATTCCTTTCTTGAGATCTTCTGCTAATTTCAGACCTTTTTGTTCCTGTCCTGCAACAATGTAAGCATAAACAATTGAACTCAGAGATCTCGGATCATTGTATTTTGAAACCGGAATTTCGCGGTTTGCCAAATCAAGAATTTCGATGGCTTTTTTCTTCTCGCCTTTCAAGACCAAAGCTTCTGCTGCACGGCTTGCGGATGATCTGTAGCTCACGATATTTTGGGTACAAGTCTCATCGAAATGTGTTTTCAGATGTTTGAAATTGCCCCATCTGTAATTTTTTACAATATTATAAAGTTCGTCCGCATTTACCATTCCCAATTCGCCATCTACAGATTCCTCAGTTTTGATCGGAACCAGTCTGTAGCTGTGGCCATCATATTTCAAATAATTGGAAAGAAAAAACAGGTTGCTTGGGTCGTAGATTCCACCGCTTGAGAAGTTGATCGGACGTTTCCAGTCGAAGTTGGCAAGAATATCCATCATCAGCATATTATTTTTGAACATACTTGATCCTTTATAATCGATGATGATCTGTTTCTCTGCTTTCTGAGCTTCAGTTGGTGTGATAATTCCAGATTTGATGGCATTATTGATATTAACAGGAAGAACAAATTTGGTAACCGGAAGGAAATTAAATTTCTCAAAACGCTCGTCTCCAAAAATCATTTTTATGATTTCATCTTTCTCCGGCGATTTCATTTTGAGGAAGTTAACCGCTTCTTTCAAGGTCATAGAATCCTGAGTCAGATATTTTCTGAAAGCTGCAAATTCGGTATCTGGCGCACCCTGATCTTTCATATTAGAGAAGATATTGTTCCAGTCGTCCTTTGACATCATATAAACCTGATCATTGGAACCTTCACGGTAATCTTCGTGTGTCAAAGTTGACGGAACTCCCATTGCATCGTAGGTTCTTCTTTTCACCTGATCAATATTCCAAGGTGTGGAAAGCAAGGTAAAGTTTACCACTTTTACATCGCGACGGAACTCCTCAGTTTCCTGAATGGCCCAAACCGGATAAGTATCATTATCCCCATAAACGAACATAATGTCATTCTTCGGCAATGATTTTAAACTTGAATAAGCATAATCATACGCTGCATATCTCTCGCTTCTGTCGTGAACATTATAGTTCTGGAAGCCCATCATCAATGGAACACCCAATAAAATTACACCTACCAAAACCTGAGCGCCTTTGCTCTTCACTTTTTTCTGAAGCAGCCAATAGATTGCGGCAACGCCAAGTCCGATCCAGATTGCAAATGCATAAAAGGAACCAACCATTGCGTAATCTCTTTCACGTGGTTCGAAAGGTTTCATTCCTGTGTAAAATACGATCATTACACTCGTTAAAATGAATAATGATAATACGGCGTAGAATCTTCCGAAGTCTCTGTTCAATTGAAAGAAAAACCCGAGTAATCCTAATATTAATGGCAGCATAAAGAATTTCACAGTACTTTCATTCTGAAATTTCGCAGGCATTTCAGCCTGGTCGCCCCAAAGATTATTATCAATAAATGGAATCCCTGTGATGAAGTTTCCGTTGGTGTTTTCCATATGACCTTCGACATCGTTCTGTCTTCCGGAATAGTTCCAAAGCAGATATCTGACGAAGTAGAAATAATTCTGGAATGTGATAAAATAATCAATATTCTGAGCCAAAGTAGGACGCTGAACATTGATCAATCCGAATTGTTTCGCTTTCAAATAATCGTCCATTTTGATGGTTCCGTTCTCGTATTTCTGGCGAAGCTCGTCAAAAAATTGTTTAGCTTCCTGACTTTCCGCAACTTGTTCATTTCCGTAATTGAAAGTGAAATCCGGTGCGCCGTACATTGAGATGTAATTTGGCATCACCGATTTGTCCTCGCTAAACATTCTTGGAAATAAACTGACTTGCTCAGGATTGAAAACATAATTGAACTTCTCTCCCACAAGACGGTAACGTCCTGTAACAGGATCTTTCTCATAAGTATCTCCTGTTTTCTGAGTTTTGTAACTTCCGTCTTCATTTTTGAGAATTCCGTTTGGATCCAGATAAGCGGTGTAATTTTGTCCATATATTGTTGGCCAGTCTCCGTATTGTTCACGGTTGTAGTAATCCAGCATTCCCAAAGCATTATCGGGATCATTAAGGTTCATTGGCGGATTTGCAATCGCTCGAATTGGGATTACCAACCAGCAAGAGAATCCAATCATCATATAAACTACTGAAAGTGCAATCGTCTGATAAAGAGATTTTCCGGTTTTTCTTGTATAAGTAATTAATAAATAACAAAGTACAATCAAAATAATAAAAGCAAAAACTGTCCCCGAGTGGAAAGGCAAGCCTAAACCATTCACGAAGAATACTTCAGATTTTCCAAACAAAGTCATAATAACCGGGAAAATAATTTTGAAGACAATGACTAATATTAATAAAGTCACAGCGTTGGCAATCAAAAATGATTTCCAGGTGAACTTGTAATTTCTTGTGTAATAAATCAAACAAACTGCCGGTAAAGCCAGCATACACATCATGTGAACCCCGACAGACAAACCGATTATGAAGAACAATAAAATGATCCAACGCTCATTGTCTTTCTCGAGATATTCGTTTTCCCATTTCGTAATCAGCCATACAATTAATGCAATAAACATACTTGCCATTGCATAAACCTCGCCTTCTACTGCTGAGAACCAAAATGAATCTGAAAATGTGAAACACAAAGCTCCTACTGCACCCGCAAACAGAGTTGCAATCTCTTCTGCAATCGTAATATTTTCGAATTCTCTGTTTAACAACCTTCTTACAAGATGTGTTATGGTCCAGAATAAAAACAGAATGGTAAAAGCACTGCATAAAGCAGACATTGCATTGATAACAAGAGAATAATGCTGCCCATCACCAAATGCGAACAAAGCTACAACGGCTCCAATCAGTTGAAAAAGAGCTGCTCCCGGAGCATGCGTCACCTCCAGTTTAACGGCTGAAGAGATATATTCTCCGCAATCCCAAAAACTGAAATTAGGCTCTATGGTTGATAAATAAGTAATGAATGCAATTGCAAAAACAACCCATCCGAGAATGGTGTTCCATTGTTTAAAAGTCCAGTTCTTCATATTGTAACAAGAAATATCGGCGAAATTAGCATTTTTGATTTAGTTATCGACGTTTTTAACAAAAATTAAACTTTAGAAATTATATAAAATGCAGAATTATATCGGATTAATTTACAATATATCAGACTCATACCATATTAATGTATCAAAACTAAAAAACATTGCAATTTTTTTTTTATTTTTGCAGACAGTTTTTGAGAGAAAAATGATATAAAATGACGAATGTATACGATAATATTCTTGGTTTGATTGGCAACACCCCGTTGGTCAAATTGAATCACGTTACCAAGGACATTCCTGCGACAGTATACGCTAAGTTGGAGTCTTATAATCCAGGCCATTCTACAAAAGACAGAATTGCCCTTCACATCATAGAAAATGCAGAAAAAAAAGGCTTTATAAAACCTGATTCTGTTATAGTTGAAACCACGTCCGGAAATACCGGATTTTCTATCGCAATGGTTTGTATTGTAAAAGGTTACAAATGCATCCTTGCTGTAAGTGATAAAACGAAAGCCGAAAAAATTGCTTATCTGAAGGCTTTGGGTGCAACAGTTTATGTTTGTCCTGCTTCTGTTCCGGCAGATGATCCGAAATCTTATTATGAGGTTGCAAAAAGAATAGCGAGAGAAACGCCTAATTCGGTTTACATCAATCAGTATTTTAATGAACTGAATATTGATGCACATTACCAGACAACTGGTCCTGAGCTTTGGAATCAGACTGACGGAAAAATCACGCACGTTTTCGCTTGTACAGGAACTGGAGGTACACTTTCCGGAACTGCAAAATATTTGAAAGAACAAAATCCTGACATCAAAGTAATCGGTGTTGATGCTGACGGATCTATCCTGAAAACTTACCACGAGACAGGAAAAATCAATAAAACAGAAATCCATCCTTATCAGATCGAAGGTCTTGGGAAAAACCTGATTCCAGGTGCTCTTCTCTTCGATAAGATTGATGAATATGTAAGAGTAAATGACGAAATGTCAGCTTACAGAACCCGCGAAATTGCGTTGAAAGAAGCGATTATGGGCGGTTACACAACTGGCGCAGTTACTCAGGCTTTGATCCAATATGCCAATTCCCACGAATTCAAAGGTGATGACTTGGTTGTCTTAATTTTCCCCGATCACGGTTCACGCTACATCACCAAAGTTTACAGCGACAAATGGATGGAAGAGCAAGGCTTTATCAATAATTGTTTCCACAATTACGATGAGATCTTCAAAACAGAAATTATCAAATAATAATTCAAAATATTAATAAACCTTTTGGAAGACGAAAGGTTTTTTCAGTAAATCAAAAAATATCAGTTAGAAAAATGGACATTTTTGAAAGAATAAAACAGAATCCAGGTCCTTTGGGACAATTTGCAGATTATGCAGAAGGCTATTATATTTTCCCAAGACTGGAAGGTCCGATTGGCCCGAGAATGAAATTTCAGGGAAAGGAAGTGATTTTCTGGAGTGCCAATGATTATTTGGGACTTTGCAACCATCCGGAAGTTTTGGAAGCGGATGCAAAAGCGGCTGCAGAATACGGCATGTTTTATCCAATGGGCGCAAGAGCAATGTCTGGCGAGACCGATCAGCATTTGCAGTTGGAGAGAGAATTGGCAGAATTTGTTCAGAAAGAATCGGCATATCTATTGAATTTCGGTTACCAGGGAATGGTGTCTTGCATCGACGCTTTGGTTTCCAGAAATGACGTGATCGTTTACGATGTAGATTCTCACGCATGTATCGTGGACGGCGTTAGATTGCACTCTGGGAAACGTTTTACTTACAGACACAACGATATTGCAAGTTTTGAGAAAAATCTTCAAAGAGCCCAAAAAGTAACTGCTGAAACCGGAGGCGGAATCCTGGTGATTACAGAAGGAGTTTTCGGAATGAGAGGTCAGCAAGGGAAACTGAAAGAGATTATTGCGCTTAAAGAAAAATATGGTTTCAGAATTTTGGTGGATGATGCGCACGGATTCGGGACACTTGGTGCAACTGGCGCTGGCGCTGGAGAAGAGCAAGGTTGTCAGGACGAGATCGATGTTTATTTCTCAACTTTTGCAAAATCTATGGCTGGCTTCGGCGCTTTCCTTGCGGGAAACAAAGAAATTATCCGTTATCTGAAATTTAACCTTAGATCCCAGATCTTTGCAAAATCTCTGACAATGCCAATGGTAATCGGAGGTTTGAAGAGATTGGAGCTTCTGAGAACAAGACCAGAGATCAAAGCTAAACTTTGGGAAAATGTTGAAAAACTACAAGGTGGACTTAAAAAAATCGGATACAATCTTGGAGATACCAATACTTGTGTAACACCCGTTTTCATCCAAGGAGGTCCTGTAGAGGCGATGCATTTGGCGAAAGATCTGAGAGAAAATTATGGTATTTTTACATCCGTTGTTTCTTACCCCGTGATTCCAAAAGGAATGATCTTATTAAGGTTGATTCCAACTGCATCTCACACAGATGCTGAGATCAATGAAACTTTGACCGCTTTCGAATCAATTTATGAAAAACTGGCAAACGGTTACTACAAAGATTTGGCAGACCAGCAAATGAAAGAACAGAACTTGCAGTTTAAAGAGATTTAAATTTCGATTTTAATAAATATAAAAACTCCTGAACTTAATTTGTTCAGGAGTTTTTTTTAGTTTAATCTTTCAGACCAATTGATTTCCTCAGGCAATTCCATATTAGAAAACTCGATGTGGATGACTCTGCGTTTTTGATTGTTGGTAGTTCTTTTTGAGCCGTGAAGAATCAATGGTTTCATAATCATAATTCCGCCTTTGTTTACGGAGCAGATTTCCTCGGTTTCCACATTCCAGTCAATGGTTTCTGGTCGATAGATTTCTTTGCTGTGCGAATTCGGAACGACTTTCAACGCGCCGTTATTCTCATCAGTGTCATCCAAATGGATTCTAATCGTGAAAATATTTTTCAAATAATCAATCGGAGGCTGAACAGCAAATTGATTTTGCTTCGTCGTCCAAGGTCCAAAACCGCTTAAATCCAATTTCTTATCAACCGAAATCGTCAAATCCTGATGATAGGAAACGTACCAATTGGATTTTTCAGGCTTATCAAAATAGATACTTTTCACCACGAAATAATCATTTCCAAAAACTTCATTAATGATTTTCCTGATGTTATCATTAAAGATAAATCGATGACTTTCCGGAACTTCTTTCAAGAATTGCCTAATCGCAAAAAGGTCTTCCGATTTTCTGAAAGTTTCCTTTGACGTATCGATGGAATCAATGACATTAATGATTTGATTGATTTCTTCCTCAGAAAAAACGTCGTTTATGATTGTGTATCCTTTTTGGGAGATTTCAGTTTTATAGTTTTCTAAGTTTTCCATTAATTTTTAATGACAAGTTTTCTAAGGCTATCAACTTTCTTTTTAGGAATAAAATTCCAATATTTTATATCTTTATATTTTCCTATTGTAAAAACTGTTCTATGACTTTTTGAATCAAAATCATATTCTATTTGTGGCGTAAAAACAGCAAGGCTATCTCTTGAAGGTTCGGTTTTCGGTGGATTAACGACCCACTTTTCAATATAATTACGATAATCTAATGTTCCCAATTCATTTAAATTTCCGGTTTCATCTTCTTGATAAAACTTTCGATAGTTAAAAGCTTGTGTTTGATTAAATTTAGTAAATAATACTCCAGTTTCTGGAATTATGAAAACTCTTGTAAAAAAATCGTACTCACGCTTCTCACCTACTTCCTTATCTGTTATTACATAAACTGAACCTTTGAAATTTTTAGGAATAATATACTTTTCAAATGTAACTGCATTTACTATAATTCCAATCGCTATTAGCATAGGCAGAATAGAAATAATTTGTAAGTACCATTTTTTCCTAGAAGATATAATAAAGATTAACCCAACAATAAAAAAGGCAATTGCTAAATATATTAACCAAAATGTTAGAAAACAAAAAAAGCCCAATAGTTGAATTACTAATCCAACTACTAACAGTTCCGTTTTAGACTTTTTTTCCTTAGTTAATGTCATAGAAACATTAATTAATCTTCTTTAAATCCAAATCCTCAAAATCAAAACTAAAATCCGTGACATCAGAGATTGGTTTCATCTTCGCAGAAACGGCTTTTCCATTTTCATCAAAATTCAAAGTGAAGAATACATCGGCGTCGTAACTTCTATCATCCCATTTTACTACAAACGAATTGGCAGAATAAGGAATTAAATCTCCCTTCAGCCTTGGAGAAGATTTACTGATGATTCTGTAGCCTTTTCCAACTTTTGAAACCTCCACAATCCCAAACCATTCATCTTTGTACCAACCGATGAATTGGTCATCTTTCAACTCAGATTTGAACTTCGCTGCTTTGTCAAAAACTTCTTTCTTCTGCTTTGCGTAAAACTCTTCATTTTTCTTATTTCTATCGCCATAGATTTTCAGCCAATCCCGGTTTTCAACTTTTAAATAAGCATCTTTCACGGAGTTTGTAATCGTAGAAAAAGCCGCGCCAGATTGTTGATTGGTCAAAACCACAATTCCTAGTTTCATATCCGGAATCAAGGTGAAATGCGTCACCGTTCCAATCAAACCTCCAGAATGCTGAACCTGCAAATGACCTTTCACATCGCTCAAGAACCAACCCAATCCATAACCGTAAAAATGAGTGTCATAAGGCGAAGTGATTCCCACTTTATCCGGAATCTGAAGACTCCAAAGTTCGTGTGCATTTTTCTCAGAAACCAGTCGTTTTCCGTCTTTGGTCACAAAACCGTTCAAAAGGAAATCTGCCCAAGTCGTCATATCTTTAATATTACTCAAAATTCCACCAGCTGCGTTCGCTGTATCGTTCCAATCGTGGGGAACGGCGATGGTTTTTCCGTCAACCGGAGCGTGGGCATCTATGATATTTTGAGAATTCGCAGCAACTGCTTTTTTATAACTTCCGAAACTCGCCGTCATTCCGACAGGTTTCATAATTCTTTGTTCGATGAAATCTGCCCATTGCAAACCGGAAACTCTGTGAATCACCTCGCCGGCAACGATGAACATAATATTATTGTAGTCCAAAGTCGTTCTGAACGGATTTTCTGGCTTTAAATAACGAACATTGTGAACGATATCATTCACGGTCAAATTGCCGCCTTCCGGAAAAAACATCAAATCACCTTGGCCTAAACCTAATCCGGCTCTGTGCGTTATCAAATCCTTAATCGTAACATTTTGAGAAACGTACAGGTCAGCCATTTGGAATTCCGGAATATATTTGCTGACTTTATCGTCCCAGCTGATTTTGCCTTCGTCAGCCAGAATTGCCAAAGCGGTGCAAGTAAAGCCTTTACTATTAGAAGCAATTCCCACCAACGTATTCTCGTCCATCGGCTGATTATTATTAAGCGAGCGAACGCCAAAACCTTTGGCATAAATCACCTTTCCATCTTTTAAAATCCCGACGGACATTCCCGGAACGTCGAAGGTTTTAAGCGAATTCTGGATCAGTTCGTCGAGTTTTTTTTCGTCGATTTGAGCATTGATAAAGACAAAAGAGAAAAGTAATAAGAAAAAAGATGTGGATTTATACATATTAAAAAAGCTTTGCACGAAGATAAGAAATTGTTAATTCTAATGCTTAAACATCTTCAAAGGTTATTAAACAATATTTCAAACCATATATCAGTAATGAATTTTTACTTTGAACTTTAGTTCTGTATTAATGTACTTTGCTCTTCTGACTGTCTACTTTACTTTTCTGATTATCTACTTCACTCTTCTGACTGTCTACTTCACTCTATTGATCGTCTACTTCACTCTTCTGATCGCCTACTTTACTCTTCTGACTGTCTACTTCACTCTTCTGACTGTCTACTTCACTCTTCTGATTGCCTATCCAAGGACAATTTTTATGTGCTACAAAATAAAATTATCTTTACATCAAATTAAAAAACGAACGATGTCATACTGCGCCGCCATAGAAACAATGCAGCCTAAAGAGCGAAAAGCATTGCATAAAAATTACCACGACAACCATTACGGTTTTCCGATTCATAATGATGATGAACTTTTCGGAAGATTAATCATGGAAATCAACCAAGCGGGACTGAGCTGGGAAACGATTTTGAAAAAAGAAGATTCTTTCCGGAAAGCTTATAGCGGTTTCAGTATAGAAAAAATTGCAGCTTACACGGAAAAAGACCGTGGAAGATTGTTGTCTGATCCCGGAATCATCCGAAATAAATTAAAAGTAAACGCTGCGATTGAAAATGCGAAAACCATTTTGGAATTGAAAAAAGAATTTGGCTCTTTTGAAAAATGGCTGGAACATCACCATCCAAAAACTAAGGAAGACTGGGTAAAATTGTTTAAGAAAACTTTCAAATTTACAGGTGGCGAAATCGTGGGAGAATTCTTGATGAGCATTGGGTTTCTGAAAGGTGCACATTCTGAAAGTTGTAAAATCAATGAGAAGATTTCTGCTACAAATCCGAAATGGAAGGAAAATAAATAGGTAAGAACACTTCTACTCCGCTCAATATGATATCTCTAATGATAATCTTATAAGAATGGATTGTTAGTCTGAGCGGAGTCGAAGACTTTAGCATTGGTTGATTTTTTCAGTCTGAAAAATTCGCCTTAAATTTGTAGAAATCTAAGAAAAGTAAATGGAAAGTAAAAAAGAATTCTTCCTCGAGTGTTACAAACTCGGGATTATCAAGTTTGGGCGTTTCACACTGAAAAGCGGGATTGAAAGTCCATTTTACGTGGATTTGCGTCCACTCGCTTCTGACCCAAAAATCCTGAAAAAACTGGCCAATTATCTTTTGGAAATGCTTCCATTGGATAATTTTGACATCATTTGTGGTGTCCCTTACGCCGCACTTCCGATGGCAACTGCAATGTCATTGGAAAGTTACATTCCGCTTATCATCAAAAGAAAAGAAGCCAAATCTTACGGCACCAAAAAATTGATTGAAGGAATCTTTGAAAAAGGTCAAAACTGTCTTTTGGTTGAGGATGTTATTACTTCCGGAAAATCACTTGTAGAAACCATCGACGAAGTAGAAAATGAAGGCATCAAAGTTTCTGACATCGTTGTAGTTCTTGATAGACAACAAGGCGGAAAAGAGAAATTGGAGGCAAAAGGCTACACAGTTCATTCGCTGTTCAATATTTCTGAAGTGGTAGAAATCTTAAGAGAAGTTAATTATATTGATGAGGAGGAAGTTGCAAGAATTCAGGATTTTGTGAATGGAAACCAAGTTGTTTTCGAAGAGAAAAAACGATTGTCTTACGAGCAAAAATTAGAATCAGCAGAACATTCTTTTGCTAAGAAAATCCTTGAAATTGCCATAGAAAAAAGATCAAACCTGATCGCCTCGGCAGATTTCATTACCACAAAAGAATTACTTGAATTTGCTGATTTTGTTGGCCCTCACATCGTGGCGTTGAAAACGCACATTGATATTCTTAATGATTTCGATGCAGATGAAACAATTCTTCCACTTAAAGATTTGGCTACAAAACATAACTTCCTATTGATGGAAGACCGCAAGTTTGCTGACATCGGAAACACGCAGGAATTACAATTCTCCTACGGAACTTACAAGATTTCCAACTGGGCAGACCTCGTAACTTCCCACGTTATCGGTGGAAGCAAGAGTTTGGATTGCTTTATGAATGTTGGCGTTGTCGCAATTTTGGGAATGTCATCTCAAGGAACATTGACAGATTCTCATTACCGTGAGGAAGCGATGAAAGTGATAGAAAATCATCCAAGCATCATTGGTTGTGTAGCACAGAACGGAATCTCTGACCAGCTTCTACTCTTCACACCTGGCGTCAATCTTGGAGAAACTGGCGATGACAAAGGTCAACAGTACAATTCTCCGAAACACGTGATCAAGAATTACGGAACGGATTTCATCATCGTTGGGCGAGGCATTTACAAATCCGAAGAGCCGGAACAAGAAGCTTTGCGTTATAAAAATGAAGGCTGGAAAGCGTATTTGGAAACGCTATAGTCTATAAAAAAATAATAGAACCCTTTCTAAGTTTCAGACTATGAAAGGGTTTTATTTAATTTAAATTCATAATTCTAAGAATACAACTGTCAGTCTGAGGCTCTCGAAGACACCTAAAAACTTCAAAAATCTTCAGATTTTTTCCTTATAAAAGATTACTGATTCGGAAACTTCCTCTTTGCGAGATTGGGCAATTTTTCCCATTCATCATTTATAATCGCTTCCTTTTTCGCTCTGCTCCAGCCTTTCACTTGCTTTTCAAAAGCAATCGCCTGATTCACATCATCAAACTCAGTATAAAATACAATTTCTACCGGGCGTTTATTATAGGTATAAGAATTCGGGTTTTGTCCATTTTGATGATACAGAAAACGAGTTTCTAAATCATCGGTTACGCCAGTGTAATAGGTGTTGTCGGTACACAACAAAATGTAAACGTAATATCTTTTCATAATTGTGTTTTTCCAAAGTTAATTAAAATTGGAAAAAGCAGAGCTTTTGAGTTTTTATTTGTCTTCCCTTCGACAAGCTCAGGATAAACTACACCTCGGACTGACAATGTTAAGATTGAAAATTGAAACACCAGTCTTGTAAGCTCCAAAATTTATAAGGAAAAAGCTTTGCTTTAAATTTTATATGTCTTCGAGAGCCTCAGACTGACAGTGTTAAGTCTCAGCAAAAAATTTTAACAATCATAACCCACACTTCATCAGAAAAATTTAGTAGTTTTGATAAGTACTGACTGTTCCCGATGAAGCGTTTTTTTTGTGTCTTGGTTTTGTGTTCTTTTAATTTCTGGGTGATGGCTCAGCAAGACAGCATTCGGTTGAATGTCAAACTGAATGACGACCAAAAATCTATTTCCGTACAACAGACGTTGGTTTATCATAATTCGCATCAGAAATCCATCAACCAGATCAAACTTTTGAATTGGGTTGCAGCATATCAGAATAGGAAAACACCGCTTCTCAAAAGAAAAATTGAAGACCGAAAGAGTGATCTCTACTTCGCAAAAGACGATCAATTGGGAAAACTGGAAAGCCTTCAGTATTCTCACAACAATACCACTTCCGAAATACTCAATACAAAACAGGAGAATATTTTCATTCCACTTTCTGAAGCTTTGAAGCCGGGCAAAAGTATTACGATCAATTTAAAATACAAGATCAGACTTCCGGACGCACGCTTTACAGGTTATGGTATTAATACAAATCACATTCTTTTAAAATATTTTTTCCTGGTTCCGGAAACTTTTGAAACCGAAACTCAAGACAATTGTTTCTATCGCGACACTGAGGAAACTGCCAATGCAGGCTCATTTTGGAAAGTGAACTTTGAAATTCCACAAAATTGGAAAATCTATTCTAATTTGATTCAAAATAATGACACAGAGTTTGAAGGAAAATCCATCAATGATCCTGAATTTCAAATCTCAAAAGAAATCTATCCTGAGTTTTCTGTCAATGTTGACGGACAAAATGTAAAAGTTGATTTAGGTTATCAAACCAGTGAATATCAACGCCAAATACTCAGTTCTGTTTTGACAAATCAGTTGAAATTTATCAAAACAAGAACTGGAAATATCCCGCAAAAGCTTTTCATTACTGATAAGTTTATGAAGAAAGAGGAATTTATCGGGATTGATGACATCAAGTTTTGGAAATTCAAATTCCAGATGTTTACGGATTATGAGAAGACGGATTTGGATTATTTCAGTACCATTTCCAAGAAAGTGATGGACGAATATTTCATCAGCAATAAAACCGAAGATCACTGGCTGAAAAATGGTCTGAAGTCTTATCTGGAAATCCAATATCTGAAACAAAATTATCCAAATCATAAGCTGATAGGAAATCTCGCAGATAACGCCAACATATTCGGAATCAAACCTTTGAAAATTTTTCACGCTTCGAAATTGAAGTTAAATGAAAGATATGGACTGGCATATCATTATATTTACACTCAGAATTTGGATCAGAAAATTGATACACCATTTTATCAGCTGAGCAACTTCAATACAACTGCCATCAGCCAATTTGAGACCGGAAGTTTATTAAATTACCTTTCCGAATATCAAGGGTCAGATTCATTTGACACGTTTTTGAAGCAATATTTTTCCGATCATTACCAAAGCAAAGTTTCAGGAGATGATTTCTTAAATAATCTTGAAAACCACTCCAACGGAAAATCTGCTTTCTTAAAAAAAATGATGTCTGAGAAACATCGGATCAATTTTAACCTGAAGAGTTTTGATGAATCTGAGAATAATTATTTGGTTAATATTCATAAAAATAATTCGGAAATCATTCCTTTAAAAATAGAAACCGAAAATAAATCTGACGAAAAATCAACCTATTGGAAAGATGGAAGTCAACTGAAAAATGATAGTGCTTCTGTTCCGGAAAATCAGACCAACAAAATTGTATTAAATGATGATTATATCTTCCCGGAAACCAATTTCAGGGACAATTATATCTACACAAAAGGTCTGTTTTCGAATATGAAAAAGATCCGTTTCAAGCTCATCAAAGACATTCAGAATCCGGAATACAATGAGATCTTCATTACGCCAAGATTGACTTTCAATGCGTACGACAAAGTTCTTTTTGGAATGAATTTCAAAAACCAGGGAATTTTTGACCAGAAATTTGATTATTCGGTAACACCTTACTACAGTTCCGGAACAGGAAAACTGACAGGTTCCGCTGGCGTTGGCTACTCAATTTTACCGCCGGACAGTTTTTTTCGAAGTTGGAATTTCGGTGTTTCCGGATCATATTTTCATTATGACAACGATTTGGCTTATAAAAAATTTGGAGCCTCAACCGCATTGAATTTTAATAAAAATCCCCGAAGCGCAATTGGCAGAAGTCTGTATTTTTCCTACAATTATTACGAGCGGGAGCTGTCGCCGATTCGAATTCTCAATAACGAATATGAGAAATATAACCTTTGGAATCTTGGTTATGCCTACTCGGATAACCGATTGATTCACGAGAAATACATCAGTACAAATGTACAGTGGATGGAGGATTTTCAAAAGATTTCTGCAGAAGCATTTTACCGTTGGGAATTTGCGAAAAACAAAAAAGTCAGTTTCCGTTGGTTTGCTGGTTACTTTATAAAAAATGAAACCAAGAATAGCCTTTTCAATTATGGCATTTCGCGGGTTTCCAATTATTCTTTTTCTTATGGATTGTTGGGACAAAGTGCAACTTCGGGGATTCTTTCTCAACAGTTTATATTGGCAGAAGGCGGTTTCAAATCGTTATTTAACACATCAGTGAATCAATTCATTACAAGCCTTAATGTAGATTCTCATCTTTGGAAATGGTTCAATCTATATGCTGATGCAGGCGTTTATAAAAACAAAGACAGGGCAGCAAAATTCATTTGGGATTCTGGTGTGAAGGTAAAAGTGATTCCGGATTTCCTGGAAGTTTATTTCCCGATTGCCTCCAGTCTAGGCTTCGAACCGTCGTTTAAAGATTATGGCTATCGAATCCGATATACATTGGTTCTCAATCTTGGGGCGTTGATTAATAATTTGAGACGCGGGGTTTTTTAAAAGAAAAAACCACCGAAAACTCAGTGGCTTAAAAAAATATAGAGAATGTGTTATTAGTTTAAATAATTATTTTTCATCTTTTGTATCAAAAATGATATTTTAAATTAAAACCTGTAAAGTAATAAGCCTTCTTAGGGCCAGGGTTAATATCAGTGAACTGCCCTGGATAATTAGAACCAGCATCAGAATCTTTAATATTATTTCCTAAAAATAAAAAAGTGTAGTTCTTTTGGTTGGTAAGATTATTCCCCATGGCAAATACATCTACATCAAATTTTCCAAAAGACTTTTGATAGCCTAATTTTGTATTAAGTAAACAAAAACCTTTGACTAAATTGTTATTGCCAAAATCAGAGTAAACATTACCTAAATAGTTGTAAGTATTATTAAGATACAAACCTAATTTTGTTTGAATATCTAAACCAATTGCATATTTGGTTCTTGGTACACCAACCACAGTTTTATGAGTATAATCTGTTAATTGTCCTCCTACAACAGTTTTAAAATCAGAGTACTTAAAGTCATAATAAGACATATTAAAAAAAGGAATAATTTTATGAATAAAACCTTCTGATGTGTAACGATAGCCTAAACTCATTTCTGCTCCTGTATTTCTTTGGTTACCGGTATTATCCCAATAAGTATAATTGACTTTGCCATTATTTCCTGTTAACTGAGTCAGTTTATTCCTGACATTAATTTGAAATACGGAAACCTGATAGTCAAACTTGGTGTCAAGCAAAAGTCCCTGAACACTAAAATCCCACATTTTAGCTCTTTCGGGCTGTAGATTTTCGTTGAGAATATTGATATTAGTTGCTGAAATAAAGTTATTACCTGCAACAGGAGTATTGTATCCTTCGCTATAACTTAAATTAAATATTTGATTTCCCCATTCTTTCTGCAATGCAAAATGCGGTGTGAAAACAACATTATACTTTTTATTAAAAGATAAATCTTTATTATATTGGTCAGTATTGTTATAAACCATTAATCCTGGTAAGGCAAATAAATCTGTGCGATTATAGCTTGTAGAATTAGCACTCAATCCAACTAATAAAGTTAGACTAAAAGGTTTGTATTTAATTCTATCAACCAAAAAGTAAGTTCCTTGATTATTTTCATATTTGAAATAAGAACCTCTATTTGCTGCGCTTAACTGTAAGGGAATATCTACATTTCCTGTGAATCTATAATTAGAAATTTGTGAGCGAGAAACTTGCATTTCTGCTCCAAAATCCAATGCGTTTTTAAAATCTCCCATTTCATGATTAAGTTGAAAAGTACTTCTAAAACCTACATTTGGATTTGTAGAGGTTTCAAATGCACCTGCTGCAATTCTATCAAAAGAATTTCCAGAGTAAAATAAAGTGGTCATACTTTTAAAATTTTCTGTAATATTAAAAGTATGTCCTAAACCTACTCTTGTAGAATTGAGCTTATTGCCAGCATCTTTTCTGATATAAGCTATATTTCCTTCATCAATTCCTTGTTCGTAAACTGCATAAGGAATTTGACCTGAAACTTTTTCATAAGAATATCCTTGGCTGGCAAACAAGGTAATTTTCTGTTTTGCGTTGAGATTTATTTCACCGTTTAAGTTTACAAAGTTTTTTAAACTAGCTCCGGAAGGCCTATAACCATCACTTTGAATATGTCCGTAATTTACATTTAAAGAATAGTTGTCTCCAGTAGTATTTATTTGTGTTATAGATTGGAAATGTTTGAAAGAACCCACCAAGAGTTTTTCGGTAATACTTGTCCCCTTTTTTTCATCAGTTCTGGTATAGAATCTTACGGCTCCGCCAACTCCTCCGCCATACATTGTAGCAGCAGGGCCTTTGATTACTTCTATATTATTGATGTAGGAAAAATCTATATCATCTAAAATAGTAACACCTTCTGCATTAGTAAGCGGCATATTATTCCAATAGAATTTTACACCCCAATTGTTAAATTTTTGGTCGTTTCCGTAACCTCTTACAACAATTCTTTGCCCACCCAATTGTGTTCTTTTATCCACCTGAATTCCTGCCATTGTAGAAAGAGTTTGATCTATATAAGCAGTATTATTTCTGTTCAGTTCTTCTTCGGAGAGCGTTTCCGCAGATTGAGCGTGTCTTTTAAACTCCGCTCTTTCTTTTTTTACTTTGGTTCTTGCGTTGATTGTAACCTGTTCTATATCTTGCTGTTGGGCATTAGCTGATAATGACGCTAACAGCATCGTAGATATAATATACTTGTTATTCATTTAGTTAATTGTGTGAAGATTATTAAAAATTACATGACTGAGATTGGAAATATGACTACATCTCAAATTCTATAGAATTAAATTTCTTAATCTGAGATGCAGTACATAATTATTGGGGAAACTATTCTGAAATGAAATTATCAGATAGCAATATAGTCTAACATTCTAATTATTTTTTTCTTTCGATAACATCCTGATTATTATCTGTCAATCCTTGTTTCACGATTTTTTTAGAAATTTTCCCCTTTTTGGTTTCTACAATTAAATAATAGACACCATATCCAATACTAGTGAAATCTATTACTCCTTTTTCACTATTAAAAGTAATTGTTTTAACAATATTACCACTACCATTTATTAGCATTGCTTTTTTACCTATTAAGTCATTATCAGTAATATTATAATTTAATTCTGTGGTTACAGGTACTGGATATAATTTAATTTGATCCTTTTCAGAAATATTACTTTCATTTCTTTCTCTTCGTTCTTCTTCTTCATCTTCATCTTCATTATCAAACAAAGGATTATGACCATTAAAGGGGCCGGTAGGCAAAGATTCAGTTTTATTATATGGTCTTACAACTATACTTGGTAATGTAGAATCAATCCTTACTAATGTAGATGAGTTTTTGATATTAGTGCCAGGAGACAAATCAATATAATTTTTAGCTACCAATTCTACATTTGTATTTGTGCCAGTAATATTGAAATCACCTAGAGGAATCGATGTATCTACATTATTACCCATTGTTATATTATCATTTGCCTGGAAGAAATAATTACTTGTATTCGATGTAGTAGTTGCAAGATTTTCGTTTTGAATTTTAATACTATTATCATACACATTTACTTTTCCATTATTGGCAAATCCATTGGTATTGATCCCACTTATTGAAGACAAAAATGTAGTAGCATTAACCGAAACCGGTGTTGTATTATGGGTTTTGTAATAATAATCAGAATAAAAATTAAGATTTGAATTAGTCATTGATAACTTGGTACCAGTGATAAAATCATAATAAGAATCTTTGTAAACATTAATACTAGAATTATTCATAGTAATGTTACCTGTTTCCACGGTACCTGCTTCAAAATTGTTCACTGTAAAATTATTAATTACAACACCATTAGAAACTGAAAATTTAGAATCTCTTGCACAGATTACAAATGATTTTCTGGTAGTATCAGATGAAGAAAGACTACCTCCGCTATAAATTATTTTTGCTCCAGGTTCCAAAATAACATTTCTTGCTGTGACAGCAGAGTTTGTTATATTCAGTGTCATATCATGTTTTACACGTAGATCCCCACAAATGGTTTTGGTAACACCATTCCACGTGGTATTACTCATTATGAGTTCATCATTACAATTTGAAAGAGGGGCGCTCCAGATACCACTTCCTACTGTACCCACAACAACTTCATTAAAATAATCATCAATGAAAATATTGCTAATTATTGATCTTGGCAACCCTGTACCAAAAACCTTCCATTGGTTTGGCGTAACAGTTTTGTCCAGATAAAACAAGCCATAATCTGTCCCAAGAAACAAAATGTCTCTATTCTCATCATACTCAATAGTATTTACAGGATAGTTGCTTGGCGTGTTAACAGGAAGTGCCAGGCTTGCTACATCAGAAAGATTATGTGAAATGTTTTTCCAGGTTTTACCATAGTCTGTGCTCTCATATACCTTCTGATTTATTAAACCTGCTGCACCAAATGTCACCCACATTTTATTAGGATTATAGTCATCTAAATCCACCCAACTCAAAGGTTGAGAAACGGTATTGGTGACGTCAGCTTTTCCAGGATCCGCATTTTTGATATTTTGACCAATATCTTCCCAGCTTAATCCTTGGTCATTAGAAAAAAACAAATTGGTTTTGTATGGAAAATCATTCGGATAACTAGGATTACCATAATGCAATACAGGCAACATTATATTTTTGTTACTGTTAAGAGCAATTTTAGGTATGATTGAGACATTATATGTTGTCTGAAAATTACTGGGAAAAATATTCGTACCAACACCATTCGAATAATTAGAGAAAAAAACACGATTTTCGTAATCCGGACGATAATTTATATTATAATCCAAAGGGTCTTCTCTCATTTCATCTATATGGAATGAATGGTTATTCTTCGTAGCACCATCATTATCAGAATACAAGCCATTAGAAAAATAAATTCTTCCGCTATGAGGACTTGTATATACTAAACCTTCCCCTGTTTTTGTAAAATAGGTTTGGTTGATAGAAACACCAGTTGGTAAGGTTGAGGGATTAGAATTAAAAAAAATATTCCTGTACCAACCATCATCTTGTGTGCCAATGTCATAAGCTCTTTTTGTAGGGTCAGAATAATACCCCATATTGTCAATAATATGAGCCACCATATTTCCTGTAATATTCACCCAGGTAATACCATCATCCGAGCTTAGGGCAACGCCGCCATCATTACCAACAACTAAATAATTTTTATTATTATATGATGTAAATGCCATAGATCTTTGATCTACATGCGTCTTGGAATAAACAGCATAATAAGCTGGATTAGATGATGTGAGGCAACTAATATTGCTAAAGGATGTAATTTTATACATTTCTGGCATTCCCAACAGGTAAAGACTATTACTATTTGTCCTAATATTATAGTTACTTGTTGAAAGATTATTATTTAAATTAAAATTTAACCAATCTGTGCTTTTAAATACATAACAAGTAGAATTAACTCTCATGGCGACGTACAAAGTATTGGTTGCTTGATCTATATCAATAGAAAACCCAGAACAATTTGTAGCATTAACTTGTGATTTAAAAAATGTTTCTACCTCTTGCCACGTATTACCTCCATTAGTAGATTTGTAAATTTTCTTCTTCGTATCAATACCAGATCCTGCTACCCAAACTTCTGAAGGGTTTTGTGGATTTACCACTACTTGCTCTAAACTTATCTCCAATTTAGGAAAGTCATTTATAATATTTGCACCAACTTTTGCCCAGGTATTTCCGTAATCGGTAGATTTATAAACATTATTGACTGAAGCTGCATACATAATACCTGTGGAGGTAGGTTCTGTGAAATCTGTACAATAAAATCCTTTCTCTTGGTCCTCCATAACCGGCACCGTCCAGTTTGCTCCTCCATCGGTTGATTTAATAACCCCTAAACCATAGAGATTCCTAATTTGATTATGTGTATTGGAGTAATGGCGATTACCAAACCAAAAATGCACACCGGAAGAAGCGTAGATGACATTATTTTTCTTGATGATTTTTCTTACCGTTTGTGCAGGTATATTACTGGTAATTTTATTCCAAACCACACCACCGGCCTGCGTAGAACCATCTATAGCATTATATGACTCGTAGATTCCACCAGCAAATGGACCTATCATCATGTGATTAGGATTTGAAGGATCTACCCAAATAGATTGAATGTTCCCATTACCAATATTACCAATTGCACGATCATTGTATTGATCATCCCAATTCAAATTAAATGGGTTTGTGGGCCAATTTTGGTTGCCAAGCTTTGTCCAATTCTGGGATTTAATCAGATTTGGTAAAACAGATAGAATAAAACAAAAAATAAGTATTTTTCTCATATTTTTATTTTTTATTGTTTGACTCCAGCTGCTCTATTCTTTTATTCTGTTCTGATATTTGTTTGTTCTGTTCTATAAGGTGCAATGTAAGCTCCTCTACTTTTTTAAGAAGAAGAATATTCATTTCTTTTAACTCAATCCCATTTTGGATAGCTTCTTCTGTAGATGGCACTTCCGGTAAATGTCCATTTGTATTAATGTAATTTTCTACTTCTTTTAGGGGCATCAGCTTGTAATCTTTTGCAAACACATAATCTGCCCAGCCATTATCTGCGGCTATGTCTACTTTTACTTTCTCTGTTTTGATACCATCTTTTACAAATAATCTGTATTCGTTGCAATCTAAACAAGTTGGAGTTTGTGTTAATCCTACGGATACTTTGCCCCCATCTTGCATCAAAAATAGATTTTCGCTGTCTTCTGTTGTATCGACTCTTAAATATAGTTTTCTAGTTACTTGATTTAAATTTCTGCTAATTGTGAAAGCATTTGTGCTTACAGGCGCATGAAAAAACATCTCACCAGTATAAAATGTAAAATTTCCACTGCTTGAGATTAAAAACCTGTTCAAGTTATTCGTTTTGAATATCAAAGCTCTCGCATCAGTTGTACCAATAAAATTGAGTCCTGTCGTACCAGCATTACCTGTTAAAGACCAGTTCTGTGCATTAGCAATCCCTGCAAGTGCTAAAAAGCTTAGTAAAAATAGTTTTTTCATAGTTTAAAATTTTTAAATAGTTAATTTTTTATAAATTGTTTTGTATAGGTTTGGTTATCATTGGTTATTGTTTTTACCCTATATGTTCCTTTAGTTAGTCGGCTTACGTCTACTTCGATTGTGTTATTAAAATTGTTTTTGTTTATTATTTCCTTTCCGGTGGAGTCAAAGATTATTATTTTCTTTAGCATTCCTTTATTGAGAGACAGCTTCACGAAATGGTCTACCGGATTTTTTTCGATTATCAAATGCTGTTGCCGCTGTTTAGGGTTTTGTAGTTTAGAGGATTCATTTTCCTTTCCACCGCCTTTTTTTGTTCCTATAGTAGTACCTCCGGTATCAGGATCCGTACACGACGAACAGTGATCTGTGGGTAAAATCACAATACCATAGCCTTGGGATGGCATTATCAAAATCTGTTCAGATGCGGAGATGCTACCCTTTACGTGGGTGTCTATAGAACTTGTAAAAATCAAAATATTATCTTCACAGGAATAGCCGGCAGATATGGGATTATTTTCTACGTAAGTATATGTTGTTGATTGTGCTTTGAAAAAAGGAAACAAAAATAACATTACGACAGAGAGATTTGTTTTCATAATAGCTTTTATTATCTTTAGCAAAGATATTGGCGCATAAAAAAAAATTCATCACATAATGCCGTGATTTTTTAATGAAAAAAACACTTTTAATCTTCTTGATTGCTTTTAATTATGTTTTTATCTCAGCCCAGCAAAGAATAGAAAAGTTGGATCAGCTTCTGGATAAATTCACCTCAGTTATTTATAAAAATACAGACTCCGCCTATTACTTTTGTAAACAAGCCGATGATCTCAATAAAAAAATAGGGAATGACTATTACGGAGCACGATGCCTTTTTTCATACGCGCTTTACTACTATAATATCGGTAATAATTTAAAAGCTGGAGAATACGATAATAAAGCATTGGTACTTGCAAAAAAAACAAATAACACAGATGCTTTTTATCGCATTTATAATTTAAAAGGAGTCATTTTTTTTGAGGCAGGGGAATATGATAAAGCTTTTAATGAATTTCAGAAAACACAATATTACCTAAAGAAAAAACCTGATTATAAATATTTCGGAATTTCATACTTGAATTTAGGCAATCTTTTTATGGCCAAAGGTGACACAGTCTCTGGCATAAAAAATTACCATCGGACTGCTAAATACTCTATTTTGGCAAAAGATACAGCCAGGCTGTTAAGCTCATATTTTCTTATTGCGAATGCAGTTAAAAACAAAGACTTTCAGAAAGCTCATAACTATTATGAAAAGGCTTTTCATCTGGCCAAATTAACCAATGACAAGCAGGAACAATTCAACATCAGATTTAATCAAAGCGGTAACTATCTGGATTCTAAAAATATCGACAGAAACGAAAAAGCATTATTTTACTTACGAAAAGCAGAAAAAATCCTTAAGCAATTGGGTGATAAGAGCCTGTACTTCTATATCAACTTCAATTACGGTGCTTATTATATGAATAAAAATGAGGGTGATAATGCTATCAGATATTACGAATTAGCCTATAAAGAATACGATCCCGAAAGAATACCAATAAATCAAAAATTAGATATTCTGAAAAACCTCATCAATATTTATAAAAAAGATCATAACTACCAAAAGTCTTACGAATATCAAAGTCAGTTTTACAAACTAAAAGACAGCCTTTTTACCATAGAAAAAGAAAAAAACTACAATCAGTTGCTCGCAAAGTACGAAGTAGAGAAAAAAAACAGTCAGATCCAATTGCTAAGCAAAGAAAATGAACTGCAAAAAGTACGTAAAACAAGAATGTACTTTGTACTTGGATTGATCATTTTTTTATTGCTCCTTGGTTTTTTCTTCTATAAAAATAAGTTAAAATCTGAACAGAAACTCATCATCAAACAGCAGGAGCTCAACCGTACCAAAGATGTTTTAGAAGGACAAAGTAAAGAACGAAACCGCCTTGCCAAAGAACTTCACGATGGTGTTTCAGGCAGTCTGGTCGGTATCAATTTTATGTTGGCCAAAGAGAATGATCTTACACAAAATCACAATATTTCTACAATTCAAAATCATATCAATACCCTGTATAATGAAATAAGAGAAATATCGCACAATCTCAGCAACAACTTTTTGGCAGAGAAGACATTTTATCAGCTATTGCAGCATTTGACGAAACAGGACGAAGAAAAAGGGAACTTTGTAACACATATTTTATTTTTCCCCGAAAATGCTTTGGATCATATTAATGAAGAGCTGAAAACTAATTTATACAGGATTATTCAGGAATTATTTACCAATATCCGCAAACATGCCCGCGCTAGTAGGGTTCAGATTAATGTAACCCAAAATAAAGATACTGTATGCCTGATGATCGAAGACAACGGAAAAGGCTTTGGCAAAAACAGGACCGAAGGAATAGGACTCAAGAATATCCGCGAACGACTTGGTATCCTGAATGCCACTATAGAAATTGATTCCTTCCCAAACAATGGAACTACTGTAACCATAACTTTCAGGATATGATAAATATAGGGATTGTAGATGACCATCAATTATTCCTGGACGGGATCAATTCTATCCTTTCCAAGGAAAACTTCAACATTGCTTTTACTGTAGATAATGGTAAAGAGGCGTTAGTGCAAATCCAAAAAAGACCCATCGATATTTTGATTACCGATATATCCATGCCTGAAATGAATGGACTGGAATTGATACATCATGTCAAAGAAAATTTTCCGCATATTAAAATAATTGTGATGAGCAGCTTTCGGGATTTGGGAAACAGACATACTATTGATGCTTATTTGCTTAAAAATACGACTAAAGAAAAACTGATAGAAGTAATTAATGATCTTTACAATAAAAACGAAAAATATTACTATTCACAAGCAATAGATTTTCAGGATATACTTATCAAAAAAAATATTTTAAGTCCGCGAGAAAAAGAAATTGTAATAGCAATCGGCAAAGGATATTCCAGTTCCGAAATTTCTAATAAACTTTGCATAAGTATTAATACAGTGGAGACACACCGCAAAAATATTTTTTTTAAATTAAATGTGACTAATACAGCGCAATTGGTATCCATCGCCATCAAGCTGGGTATTATTAATTAGTATCAGGAAAGCCAAACAAAAAAAGGCTTCCAAATTTGGAAGCCTTCTATTTTTATAAAAACTTAGATTAGTTTTTGATTACTTTTTGAGATACTTTCTCTCCATTCACTGTACCAGTTACGATGTACATACCTTTTGCAAGAGAAGAAACATTAAGTGTAGAACCTTCTGTTACTTTAGCAGCTTTTACAACCTGACCAGCAGTGTTGATGATTTGGATATCTGCAGTCTTAGCGAAAGCGATAGATTCTCCTACTACAGTGTTTCTTACCAAAGTAGAGTTAGATTTTGAGAAATCTGCTACTGCAAGATTATCTGTGTAAGTTACGTCAATAGACAAAACTCTAATTTGAGCAGATGCAGCTCCCATATTACCATTCTTAATAGTAATATTAGAAGCAGGAGTTGTAGCAGTTACCAAATATGTAGCATTTGTAGCATCTGCAGGATCATAAACAGTTGGAACAGTTACACCATCAACAGTTACAACTGCACTTGAAGGTGCATAGTTGTCCGAACCTAAAGTTCCTGGAGTTTTAATTTTCACAGTGTTGATTTTAGTACCAGCAACAGCGATAATAGCTAATGAGTTACCATTTCCGTCAGCATTGTTAGAATACATTCTTAAAGCACCTCCACCTGCTGTATAAAATTTTGGACCATTGCTAGCTCCATTCTTTTGTACATCATAAGTTACTTTTCCGGCAACAATATTACCTGTAGTAATATCTTGTGCGTTTGTGAACCCTTGGTTGTTCCAAACATAACTAAAAGTAGTTTGAGCTTGCGCAGTGAAAGCTAAAGCTGAAACAGCTAAAATTGTAAAGATTTTTTTCATTTTATTAAAGTTTAAAAATTGTTTTATAATATGTTATTAAGGGGATGCTAAGTTAATAAAAAAATGTATTCCGCAAAATTTTGTTTATTTTTTAACATTTACGCATCACTAAGATTAGATTTAATCAATGATAGAAAATTATAATCTCATAAAATTAACATTCTTACATTGTAAATTTTCTCCCATTTTCCTGCCACAAAAATAAAGATATTAATAAGACTGTATGTTAAGCCTACTTTAAATCATAGAGAAATAACACAACATTTTTGCAGATGTGTTATAAAATTTCTAATAAAAAACGCCGCCTAAATTGGCAGCGTTCTATTATCTATATTTTTTAATTATTTTTTGATCACTTTCTGAGAAACAGCCTGTCCGTTTACAAGACCGGTTACTATATAAGTTCCTTTTGGCAAAGCAGAAACGTCTAATCTTGAGTTATCAGAAACCTCAGCCGTTTTTACAACCTGTCCTGCTGCGTTGTAAACCGATACTTTTGCAGAAACTCCGAAGATCAATTCATTGGCTACTAATGTATTTTTAACCAAGTTAGCTTTTCCTTTTGTAGCATCTACAACTGCCATCGTAGGAGAGTTGAATTTAACATCATCAATATAAAGTCTTGAAGTTGCTGATGGTGCTGTTGTATAAGTTAATTCAAACTTAAATCTCAGCGCTCCTGTTGCTGATGATGGTACATTATACGTGTAAGCTGTGCTAGTCGTAGTTAATGTAAATGTCTGAGGACTAAGCCAAGTTGTTCCGTTGGTAGAATATGACACGATTACGTTTATCCCCGCAGTATTCGCTGCATTAAACGTAACACTGCCCACACCAGTTGTCCCAAAGTTTGTCACTGTGTAACCTTTGCTTCCGGCAGAAGAGGTGTACCATCTCATTTGCATAGATTGGTTTCCTGTTAAAGCAGAAGTTGTGGAAGGTGTTCCAAAAAATGTACTCCACTGTTTTCCTGTAGGTCCAGTGACTAATAAAGTGGTGTTATTGTAAACTGTACTGGAAGTAAATCCTTCACTTGATTCAAATCCGGTAGAATAAACCTGTGCAGTTCCTGTTGCCGCTAAAGCTACTACTGCTAATAAAGAATAGATCTTTTTCATAATTGTTTTTATTAAGATTTTGTTTTGACAAATTTATTCCTATTGAGTCTTTCCATACATTTACAAAATAATAATAAAACTATAACAATCAATAACATACAGTTATAATTAAGTTCATTTAACTTAATATTACATTAACAAAAAATAAAAAAAACGCTTCCAGATTGGAAGCGTTTGATAACTAAAATGGATTCTTTTAGATTATTTTTTGATCACTTTCTGAGAAACAGCTTGTCCGTTTACAAGACCTGTGACAATGTAAGTTCCTTTTGGCAATGCAGAAACGTCTAATCTTGAGTTATCAGAAACCTCAGCTGTTTTTACAATTTGTCCAGCTGTATTATAAACTGATACTTTTGCAGAAGCAGCAAAAATCAATTCGTTTGCTACAATTGTGTTCTTAACAAGGTTAGCTTTTGTTTTGCTAGCATCCGAAACTGCCATTGTAGCTATTGATTTGTAAGTAACAGACAATCCGGAAATACGTAACTGAAGATTTGTAGAACCACCTGTATGAGCATTTTTAAAAGTCAAAGCTCCTGCAGTTTCTGTAGAATTTGTCAATGTATAAGTTGCATCAGCAAGAGTAGCAGTTTGAGTAGATCCACCTCCTACAGTATAAGTTACATTTGGCTTATCAGTAATACCTGTAAATGTCACAGCGGTAATCACGTAACCAGCAGCAGGCGTAATAGTAAAAGTATTACCTTCTCCTGATGCTCTTAGAGAATATAATCTTAACTGCCCAGGTGTACCTGCAAAATAAGCAGGAGCATTAGCTGTGGAAGCACCTTGTTCCGCCTTGAAGGTCAAGTTGGTATCAGAAGATGGATTTGTAGTTGCAACTACGCCTGTCGTTGCATTTATTCCTGTAATAGTATAAGCTACAGTAGTTTGTGCATTAACTGTTGCAGATAAAGCAACCGCTGCTAAAAATGAATAGAATTTTGTCATAATATATATTTTAAATTGTTTCTTGTTTTTGTTCGTTTTTGTGAGTGGCAAATATAAAATTTTATATCGGACTACAATTTTACAAGCCTCTTTCTCGTTTTAAATAATTGTTAATTCGTCCGATAGTCTATTATTAGTACTTTTACAGATCATAACAAAGGGTGCACAAGTTAAGCAAAATTTTTCTGTTAACATTGGTTTGTTTTGCGTTAAATCCATTTAACGCACAGATTTTCAGCTGGAAAAACCCTAATATACCAGAAGACTCCCTAAAAAAAGACAGCATCCTTATTTCTAAAATAAACAAAGACTTTTTCACCAAAGACACGCTCGACTTTATCAAAAAACAAAATAAAGTGATTTATGATGAAGAAGTACTCGTAAAAAATGACAAGAAAAGAATCCTCGGCGAACTCAATTCCAAAGGTTCTATTATCAGAGGAATCACTTTTGGAAATAATCAGGGATCATCTGTCCAGAGTTCGATGGATATGCAGATCTCCGGGAAGCTGAGTCCTGATGTTTCGATTTTAGCTTCGATTTCGGATCACAATCTTCCGGTACAGGCGGATGGATATACGCAGACATTGCAGGAATTTGACAAAATCTATCTTCAGCTTAATATCAAAAACCACAGCATCATAAGAGCCGGACATCTGGATCTGAACGACGAAACCACTTACTTCGGACGCTATCAAAGAAGAAGTATGGGATTAGAGTTTCTCACAAGCTGGGAAAAGAACGGGAACAAAACCTCGGTAGATGTTTCCGGTGGTGTCGCCAGAAGCGAATTTTTCCGGATGCGTTTTCAGGGAATCGAAGGAAATCAAGGCCCTTATAGATTGACAGGTAAAAACGGGGAATTATTTATAACTATAATTTCCGGATCAGAACAGGTTTTCATTGATGGAATATTAATGAAACGAGGCGAGAATCAGGATTACGTCATTAATTATAACACTGGTGAAATTACATTCACCAGTTTCCGACCGATTTATAAACAGAACTTTATCAACGTATCTTATAATTACACGAATCGAAATTACACCAGATTTCTGATCACAGGAAATATAAAACACCAGCGGGAAAGACTGAAAGCTGGCTTCAGCTGGTTTATGGAAAATGATAATAAGAACGCACCACTTTCCTTAAATCTAAGTGAAGAAGATCAGCAAATGCTCGTAAATGCCGGAAATGATCCCAACCTGATGTTTTCCCAATCCGGCGTGGAAACAGAATATGATGTGAATAAAATCTTATATAAAAGAATTTACTCAGGCAATTCCTTTTATTATGAATTTTCGACGGACAAGACGCAGACACTTTATCAGGTTTCATTTACCTATTTCGGAAGTGGAAAAGGCGACTATCAACTTCAGCAAACTACCAATAACGGACGTGTTTTCCAATACGTAGGAACTGGTCTTGGCGATTATCTGGCAGTTCGGAAATTGCCTGCTCCGGAAAAATCGCAGGTTTATTCTGCAAACGTAGAATATGCTTTGAACGAAGGCGTAATTGGGACTGATGTTTCATTGAGTAATTATGACCTCAACGCATTTTCCTCCAAAGACAATGACCAAAACATCGGCTATGCAGCGAGAATCTACGCGAACAAAACTTTCCGAAAAAACACATGGACAGGAACGCCAATGGTAGAATATCAGGTTATTCAGAAGAATTTCCATATTCTGGATCGTATTAATAATGTTGATTTCTGGCGTGACTTCAATTTGACTAATGAGTTTAGCCAGATTACTCAGAATCGTTTCATTTTCTCTTTCCTTAATGATTTTAATAAAACTTCGAAAATCAATTATAAACTTAATTACCTCGAAGAAACCGACACTTACAAAGGTATTAAGAATGATATTGATGCCATCTGGAAAGTCGGGAAGTCCAATAATCTTGCAGCGATTTCTTACCTTGATACCAAATCCACAGACCTTAACACCAACTTCATCCGGGGCGCGGTTTCCACAGAATTGGCCGGCAAGAAAGGCAGTTGGATGCTTGGCGGATCTATGGAAAACAATGAGAAAAAATACAATGCAACACAAAATCTGGATGTGACAAGTTACAGTTGGAAAGAACTGTTCATTCAGAAAAAAATCGCTGATTCGGTAAGAACCAAATTATTAACGAAAGTCTATTTCCGAAGCAACGATTCCGTACAGGACAACCGTCTGCAGAAGATGAACAATACTCTCGGGATAATGGCAGAAAGCCAGATCATTAAAACAGAAACCACGCAATTATCAACATTAGTGCATTACAGAAAGTTCTTTTATGAGAATCAAACCTTGGCAAATGATCAGAATCAGGATTTTGTAGTAGGAAATATTTTATACAACCAGCAGCTTTTCAAAAACGGAATGCGACTGCAGTTTTTCTATGAACTGGGAAATGGACAGGAAGCGCAACGTGAATTCCAGTACATCAAAGTAACAGACGGACAAGGCGTCTACAAATGGACTGATTACAACAACGATGGTGTGCAGCAATTAGACGAGTTTGAAGCTGCGGAATATGCCGATCTGGCTCAATACATAAGGATTTATACCAACAGCGTAAACTATCTCGCTTCGAACAAGAATAAACTTCAGCTGGCTCTATTCGTAAATCCATCCGTTATCATCAGTTCTCAGAATTCATTTCTGAAACGCTGGAATTTCAATTTGTCGTTGCTTTCGCAGAATTCTTATCTTAAAAATGATCAGGTTTTGGTTTGGAATCCGTTCAAAAAAGAAGCCGACCAATTACTGAGAACACAGAATATTCTGGCTTCGGCTATATTTAATTCCAGTGACAAATCCGGCTGGAATGGAAGTTACCGATATACAGACAATGATAATCTGGTAAATGCTAATTTCAGCAATGAAGCACACGGCCAAAAGTCCCACTTCCTGAACGTTGGGTATTCATTTACAAAATCTTTCCGTACCGATTGGGAAAATTCCATCCAGAACGTAACCAATAGTTCACAGGTTTATGAGTCCCGAAATTACCTCCTTCAAAACTGGGAAACGAAACCAAAAGCGACATATAAATTGACAGAAACTCTTCAGACAGAGCTTTTCGGCGCACTTCGTCAAAAGAAAAGAACAGACGGTGAAGAATTACTTAAAACTTATGAGATTTCCGGAACCTTACAATGGGAGAAAACGAAAACATCGATAAGAGCGAATTTTTCATTTATTAATAATGATTTCACAGGCAACAATTACAGTATCGTCGGAAATCAGATGCTGGAAGGTTTGAAAGTCGGAAAAAATCAAGTCTGGTCATTGTTTATTCAGCAGGCGATCAATTCCTTCATCCAGCTGAACGTGAACTATGAAGGCAGAAACTCCGGCGAAAGAACTATTCACATCGGAAGTATGCAAATCCGCGCAAGCTTTTAATTAATGGTTAATTATTGATTGTGAATGATTAATCATTAATACTTAACCATTCACAATTAGGTTAGATTTCGCTTCTGCTCCACTCGCTCCAGCTTCCGACATACAGATTCGGGATTTCAAAACCTGCGTGGTCCAGCGCTAATAATGAATGGCAAGCCGTAACACCACTTCCGCAATGGAAAATGATTTGTTTTGGATCTTTGTTTTTGAAGAACTCAGTGTATTTTTCTTTTAATATTTCGGGAGATCTGAACAATCCGTTTTCATCCAAGTTATCAGAAAAAGGAAAATTTTCAGCATTCGGAATATGTCCTGCAACCAGATCAATTGGTTCAGTGATTCCCTGGTAACGTTGAGATTCGCGGACATCTATAATTAGAAATTCAGAATTTTCTGTTGCGATCTTTACATCATCAATCCAAACTTGCGGCAATTGCCAATCGTTGACTTCAGAAATATATTCGGTTTCCGGATACGCTTCATCACCGGAACTTACAGGATAATTTTGACTTTCTGCAAATTGCAAACCACCATTTAGGACACGGACATTCTTATGACCAATCGCCTTCAGCATCCACCAGAATCTTGCGCCTGCATTTGCCCCATTTTTATCATCGTAGATCACAATCTCGGAATCTTTGTTTATTCCTAATCTTCCTAAGGTTTTTATGAAATCGCCAAACTTCGGAAGCGGATGTCGACCACCATCTTTCGGATTATCAATTTCTGCCAGATCCGTATTCAAATATACAAATACGGCATTTTTTAAATGCTTTTTCCGGTATTCTTCTATAGCATTCGGACCGGTTCGAACATCATAAATTCTTAAATTTGGTTGATTAGAAATTTGATAAAGTTCATCGGTATTGATTATGGAATTCGTTTTCATAAGATCTGAGATTTTGGAACTGAAATTGTAAGTCTTTGTGAACATAAAATTAAACTAATACCTCAATTTCACAAAGTATTTCTAATGTTTTTATTTTGATAAAGAAAGGAGAGAATCTTTTGTAGCTGAAAAAATTGTACTCAAATATTTAAATTAATTAGATTTGCGAATCAATAAAGTAAAAAATGGAAACACCACAAGAAAAAATCCTCATCACGGGCGCCCTTGGACAAATCGGAACAGAACTCACGGTAAGACTATGTGAAATGTACGGTAAAGAAAACGTTATCGCATCCGGACTTGAGAAATGGAAAGAAGGCATCACGGAAGCCGGCTATTACGAAAGACTCGATGTTACTAATTTTCAAGCTGTTACGGAAGTCATCAAAGAACACAGGATCACAACAGTTTATCATCTGGCTTCTTTGTTATCCGGAACATCAGAAAAACAGCCGCTTTTCGCCTGGAAATTGAATCTCGATCCATTGATCCACCTTTGTGAATTGGCAAAGGAAGGAACGCTTAAAAAGATATTCTGGCCAAGTTCCATCGCTGTATTCGGGAAAGGAATTCCGAAAGAAAATGTTGGACAGGAAGTGGTGCTTAATCCGACAACGGTTTACGGAATCTCCAAAATGGCTGGCGAAAAATGGTGTGAATATTACTTCGAAAAATATGGTGTTGACATCAGAAGTATCCGTTATCCTGGCCTGATTTCCTGGAAAGCGCCTGCAGGTGGAGGTACTACAGATTATGCTGTCGAGATCTTTTATGAGGCCGTAGAAAATGGAAAATACACAAGTTTCATCAAGGAAGATACAGCAATGCCGATGCTGTATATGGACGACGCGATCGACGCCACAATTAAGCTGATGACTGCACCAAAAGAGCAGGTGAAAATCCGCTACTCTTACAACCTCGGCGGGATGAGATTTACGCCGAAAGAATTGGCTGATGAAATCAAGAAAACCATTCCTGATTTTGAGATTAAATATGAGCCGGATTTCCGTCAGGCGATTGCAGATTCTTGGCCGGCAAGCATCGATGATTCTGCTGCGAAACAAGATTGGGGATTGGATTATAAATTCAATATTTCATCAATGTCCATAGATATGATAAATAATCTTAAAAAGAAATTGGGCAAATCTTAAAATTTAAATTATCAATTTAAGCTATAACAGTTTTAACATTTGATTTTTAAATAATTATAAATAAAATTAAAAATTTACTTTAAGTGATTTTATTAACGTTTAACATAGCTATTTCGGAAAAAAGCAGAAAAAATAACGATAAATTTTCTCAACAGGAATTGATATCGTCTATCGAAGAAAACACTAGAATCATCTTATTATTATTGGAATTGCACGAGTACAAAGCCACATTTTTCGTAGAAGTTTCCATTGCGCTGCAACTCCAAAAACTATTAAAAAGCCTATCACTTTCCGGTAACGAAATCGGACTTTACAACGTCAATTCTGACACTGAAACACTTGCAAAAACCAAGCAAAATCTTGAGCAGTTTTTGGACAAACCAATCAAAGGATTGAGACAAAAATCGCATCGCCTTCCCTACTCCGAGATCAAGAAAATGGAGTTCATTTATGTCTCGAATATCGAAGATTCCAAGATCGATTTCCTTTGGCGAAAGCTGACTGCAAAAACAGAGATCTACACCGAAAATGATTTGACGATTGTTCCGGAAAGTCAATCGCCTTATTCGCAACTTCCGTTCAATGATTATGTGCTTCAGGTGACGCCGATGAAGTACTACGAAAGTATGCTTTTGGAAAGTCTGAAATCCAATGAATATGTGATGATCTATGCAAACGCGTGGCAACTTTTCAGCAAAGATAAACTGCCATTTATATTGCCACTTTATAAAAAGATCAACCTTAGTAGAAGTTTTGAAGACCGATTGGAAGAACTCTTTCAGTTTATGGACGAGCATGAAATTGCCGTTTCTAGGATGAAGGATTATTTGTTTTGAAACTTAAAATAGACTTCCTTAAAGTGACAGGGATTATTTAAAATTTGGATTTAAAATTACATTTAGACAAAAACTACCGATTTTTAATTAGTCAAAAAAACTTTTATTTTATTTAATTAATCATAATCCTAAAAGAATATAGTCAGCCTATAGAAACCTTATAGCGACCTTATACAAACCATATAGAAAAGCCTGTTATCATTTGTTTGATAAACAGGCTTTATTATTATTAAAAAGATAAATTAAGTTAGCTTAACTCAAAAACAGTGATTTCCGGCAGCACTCCTACTCTACCAGGATAACCTATCACACCAAAACCACGGTTGACATAGAGATATTTTCCATTGCTTTCATAAAGGTCTGCCCATTTCGGGTACTTATACTTCACAGGCGACCATTTGAAGTTTTTGAGGTCAATACCAAACTGCATCCCGTGGGTATGCCCGGAAAGTGTTAACTGAATGTCTTTCGGGTGGTGTTTTACAATGGCATCAAAATGTGAAGGATCGTGAGACATCAATATCTTAGCCGCATCTACAGGCACGTTCTGGCTGGCTTTGTCAAGATCACCTACCTGCGGAAAAGGCGGAATACCCCAGTTTTCTACCCCAAGAATATAAAGTTTCTCACCATTTTTCTCAATGATGCGATTCTCATTTCTAAGCATTTCAAAACCAGCCTTTTTCTGATATTCTATGAGTTGAGGAATGTTTCTCGCTTTTTCCTCTTTGGTTCTCCAGTCGCCGTAGGAGCCATAATCGTGATTCCCAAGCACAGAATATTTCCCATCTCTGCTTTTGATTTGAGAAAACAAGTCGATAAAAGGGACAAATTCATCCGCATAATTATTCACCATATCCCCTGTAAATAGGATCAGATCAGCGTCTTGTTTATTAATCAAGTCGATGGCGTGTTGCAAATGTTTGGGATTCTGAAAACTCCCGCTGTGAACATCGGAGATCTGAACAATCTTATAACCTTTGAAGCTCGCTGGCAGATTTTTCAATTTTAATCTTACAATTCTGGCTCTGTGCCGGTACTTCCCGAAGACAATTCCATCCAAAACTAATCCAGCCAAAAGCGCCGCCGATCCTAGACCAACCAGACTTACAAACTTTCGTCTGGAAGGATAATCGTGGTTTTCTGTTGCCACATAACGATAGCCGAAGTTGAATAATCTGAAAATATCCTCTATCAACAGAAAAACAGCAACCAAAATCTTTGGCAAGACAAAAATCAAAACCATCGAAAAGATGATCTGAAATCTGAGATACTCGTGAGAAGACCTGTTAAAAGTAAAGACAGAATAGATTAAAAATCCGTAGATCAGAATGGTTGGAATCCAGTAGATAAACTTGGCATTCTGACTGGAATATAATGTTTTAAAAGCCTGATAAACATACATTTCTAAAACTAAAAACACAGCCAGAAGAATTAAAATATTTTTTTGCATACCTATATATAAAAAAAACAAAAGGAACAATGAGTCATTCCTTTTGCATTATAAAACGTTTAAGATTCGATTTTACTTTAAATTTTCCCTTCAGGAAATTTGTAGATCACACAATTGATATTCATTCCAGCACCAACCGATGTGAAAAGAATATGCGAACCTGGCGTGAATTGTTGACCTTCCATTTTCCCCTTTCTAATCAGATCAAACAAAGTCGGAACCGTTGCTACAGAAGAATTTCCAAATTCCTGAATCGTCATTGGAGAGATTGCGTGGTCATAATCCTTTTGTCCGTACAGTTTGAAAAGTCTGCCAATCATCGCATAATCCATTTTTGCATTGGCTTGATGGATCAATATCTTGCTGATATCAGAAATATCAAGTCCAGCCTTTTCTATCGTTGCTTTTATCGCATCAGGAACGTTTTTAAGCGCATATTCATAGATCTTACGACCTTTCATTTGAATGTACTGTCTTGGCTCATTAGACGCAGGATTTAAACTTGGTCCGTTTGCAAGATAATTAAGTTCATCGCCGTTATCACAAAGTGTACTGTCTGCCAAAACACCAACAGTAGCATCTTCTGTAGCCGTTACCACCACTGCTCCAGCTCCATCTGCGAAGATCATTTTGTTTCTGTCAAATTCATCAGTCACTCTGCTCAAAGTTTCGCCACCAACAACCAAAATAGTTTTGGCTTTTTTAGCTTTGATCAATGTATCTGCAAGAATAAGAGACTCTACCCAACCCGGACAACCGAAGATCATATCATAATTGACACAAGATCTGTTTTTGATGTCTAATTTGTTCTTCAATCTAGCTGATAATGAAGGCATAAAATTAGGAATTCCGTCTGTATCTACTTCTCCGAAATTAGTAGCATAGATAATATAGTCAATCTCTTCTTTATCAATGCCAGCATCCTCAATAGCCTCCAAAGACGCTCTCAGACCAAGATCCGAATTGAAATCTTCCGGACTCAAATATCTTCTTCTTTCGATCTCCGTGATGTCCACAAACTTCTGAATAATTTCGTCCGTCGGTTTCTCAATCAGTTGATTATTATCATCATAGAAAATAGAACCCGCAAAATGAGAACCTTCTATTATGTTTTCCGGAATGTAACTTCCGGAGCCAATGATTATTGTATTAGGCATTGATTTGAATAAAATTTAGTATGCAAAATTACATAAAAATTAATTCTTGGAATTTTTATTTTGTGATTTTTAAGACTCTTGTAATTAATTGATTGTAAATCTGAATTATAAATAAGGAAATCCATTTTTCTGATTTGATAGTTGAATTTTTTATGATAGAATTTCTATTTTTGAAAAATGTTTGAATTCCAAACCATAGATACAGAAATCGAGGATGTTTTAATGAAAGAGAAAGGAAGCAAGTTTATTGGTTTCGCTTATCCTGTCAATTCTGAATCTGAAGTTAAATCGAAACTAATTCATCTTCAAAACATTCATCCTAAAGCAACCCATCATTGTTACGCTTACCGTTTAGGAATTAATGGAGAAAATTACCGCGCCAATGACGACGGCGAACCATCTGGAAGTGCTGGTTTACCAATTTACAATCAGCTTTTAGCACATCAAATTACGAATGTTCTGCTTGTTGTCATTAGATATTATGGCGGAACAAAATTGGGTGTCGGCGGATTGGTAAAAGCTTACAAAGAATCGGCAAAATATACTTTAGAACAAGCCGAAATCATTACGAAAGAATTGGAATCCAAAATTGAATTGAAATTCAAATTCTCTCAGCAGAATATTATTTTCACTTTGCTAAATAAATATGATGCGAAAATCATTTCGTTCGAAGCTGAAGATATTTGCACGATTGAAGCCAACTTCAAAACCTCAAAAAAAGAAAGCATCTCAGACGAGTTGTCCGAGATGCTTTTGGAATTTAATATTTCATAACTTTTATCTTCTGCTTCCCATTAGCAGCGATGCAAAATACATCAACTGAGCTAATGAACCTAAAGCTGCAACAACGTAAGTTCTTGCCGCCCATTTCAAAGAATCTTCTGCGCCGGCATATTCTTCGCGAGAAACCGTCCCAGTAGTTTCCAGCCACTTCAACGCACGATTACTAGCATCGTATTCTACCGGCAATGTGATGAATGCGAATAAAGTGGTAATAGCAAAAAGTACAACACCAATCGCCAAGACAATTTTACTGCCGCTCATTGCCATCAACACGATTCCACCCATCAAAACAAATTGTAAAAGGTTTGAACTGATGTTTACAATCGGAACCATTTTGGACCTCAATTGCAACATAGAATAGCCAACAGCGTGCTGAACAGCGTGACCGCATTCGTGAGCTGCAACCGCTGCAGCAGCCGCATTTCTCTGCATATAGACAGCTTCAGAAAGATTGACAGTTTTGGTTTCCGGATTGTAATGGTCGGTCAATTGTCCGGGAACGGAAACGACCTGAACATCATTAATCCCATTATCTCTCAGCATTTTTTCGGCGATTTCTTTTCCGGAAAGTCCATTTCTGAGATGAACTTTGGAATAATGCTCGAATTTGGATTTCAATCTTGATGAAACAATCCAACTCAGAAGCATAGAAATCCCAATAATTAAATAGTAACCTGTCATTATATTTTCAATTTATATTAAAATAAATTACAACTTTTGATGTAAAAATCGTACCAAAGCCTTGCTTTTTTTTCCTTAAAAACTATCTTTGTCTAATCTATAAACAAGAATATGGGAAATATCAATATAAAGCAAGTAGTTACGGAAAAAGACCAAATGGATTTCATCAAATTCCCGATGGAACTGTACAAAAACAACCCGAATTACGTCCCGCCATTGATTAATGAAGAAAGAAATATCTGGAAAAGGGAAGAAAATCCAGCTCTTAATTATTCTGATTCGAAACAGTTTTTAGCTTATAAAAATGATAAAATCGTTGGTCGAATTGCTGTTTTGATTAATAGAAAAGAGGAGAAAGAACTTGGAATTAAAAAAGTCAGATTCGGCTGGTTGGATTTTGTTGATGATGTGGAAGTTTCCAAAGCTTTGATTGATATTGCCATTAATTTCGCCAAAGAAAATCAAATCGATAAAATTGAAGGTCCGATGGGATTTACAAATCTTGATAAGGCTGGAATGTTAACTTTCGGGTTTGACAAATTAGCTACAATGATTGGACTTTATAACGATGATTATTATCCAAAACATCTCGAAAATCTTGGACTTGTAAAGGAAAAAGAATGGGTAGAATTTGAATTGCAGTTCCCTGAAATTTTGCCTGAAAAAGTTGAGAAATTCAGTTCTTTGATTGCTCAGAAATACAAATTGAAAACTTTACAATTCAAGCATAAGAAAGAAATCCTGCCTTATGTAGAATCGATGTTCAAACTGCTGGATGAGACCTATAAGCAGCTTTCTACTTACACACCGATTTCTGATGAGCAAATCAAAACCTACAAAGAGAAATATTTCGGATTTATAGATAAAGATTACATTACTTGCGTGGCGGACGAGAACAATCAGTTGGTTGCTTTTGCGATTACAATGCCTTCTTATTCCAAAGCGTTGCAGAAATCCAAAGGGAAACTTTTTCCATTTGGCTGGTGGCATTTTTTACAAGCTGGAAAGAAAAATGAACGCGCTAATTTCTATTTGATTGGAATCCATCCGGAATTTCAGAGACGAGGCGTGACTTCAATGATTTTTAAAGCGATTCAAATGAATTTAAAAAATAAAGGCATCAAATATCTGGAGACCAATCCAGAATTGGAGGAAAACAAGAGCGTACAGGTTCTTTGGCAAGATTACCATCCGGTACATCACAAAAGCAGAAGAACTTACTCACTTGAGATTAAACAATTATTTAATTAAACAAATGTTTAGCAAAAATTAAATTTGAGTAAGCGCATTAATCTTTTAAAAATCAATTCCCATTGAAAAAGCAACTATACATCTACGTCGGTCTGATAATCCTGTTTGTGGCTTATAATTTTTACAAACCTATCAAAGATGACAGATTGGACACAGCCATCAACATTCTGTTTGCCAGCGTGTTGTTTCTTTACATTGCTTATATTGCCTATCTCGTTCTCAAAAGGATAAGTAAAAAAGAAAAATAAACTCTTATTTATAACTATTCTAAATTTAACAAAACAGACTTTTCTCTTGTTTACATAAGGCTGATAATTTACTATATTAAATCTTTATTTAGTATTTTTGCATAGTTAAATTTGACCTTATGAATTTACCCGAAAATTATATCCCAATACTTATTCAGGCCGCAGTCGGTCTTGGATTCGTAGCTATTTCTTTGTTAGGTGCTCATTTCTTGGGTCCTCAGCAGAAAAAAGGGAATTCTGTAAAAAACCAAGCCTGGGAATGTGGTATTCCTAGTGAAGGTAACGCTAGAACACCATTCTCCATCAAATATTTCCTGACTGCAGTTTTATTCGTATTATTCGATATCGAGATTGTATTCTTCTACCCTTATGCGGTTAACTTTAGAGAATTTGGAATGGAAGGCTTTGTTGCCGTACTTACGTTTGTTGCTATTTTCTTTGTCGCTTTTTTCTACGTGTGGAAAAGAGGCGCGTTGGATTGGGACAAATAAATTAAATTAATTACGTTTTGGATTTAAAATTGAATCAATTAAAGTCTAAAATTTAAAATCTAGAAAAAATGTCAGATAATAAACCAGTAATAAAAACAGATGCGCCCGCTCCTCCAGGATTTGAGGGAGAAGGATTTTTCGCGACCAACTTGAGCAGTGTGATTGGGATGGCAAGAAAATTTTCGCTTTGGCCTTTACCTTTTGCAACATCTTGTTGTGGAATCGAATTTATGGCGACATTAAATCCAACTTACGATGCATCAAGATTTGGAATGGAAAGAAACTCTTTCTCTCCAAGACAAGCAGATATGTTGATGGTTTGCGGAACTATTTCTAAAAAATTAGGTCCCGTTTTGAAAGAAGTTTACACCCAGATGGCTGAGCCAAAATGGGTGGTTGCTGTTGGTGCTTGCGCTTCCAGCGGTGGTATTTTTGATACTTATTCGGTTCTTCAGGGGATTGATAAAATTATTCCTGTTGACGTGTACGTTCCAGGATGCCCTCCGAGACCAGAACAAATCATTGAAGGTGTAATGCAGGTGCAGGCTTTGGCAGAAAGCGAAAGCATCAGAAGAAGAGATATGCCGGAATATCAGCATTTATTGGATTCTTACAATATTAGTAACTAAGGAAGATGACGAACGAATTTGTATTAGAAGCTATCAAGAGAGAATTTCCTGAGTCTGTGATTTCAAGTTCAGAACCTTACGGAATGCTGACGGTTGAAATCAAAAAAGACGATATTAAAAAGGTGATTCATTATTTGAAAGATTCAACTTTAGAAATTAATTTTTTAACAGATGTTTGCGGGATTCATTATCCTGAAACACCTGAAAAGGAAATCGGCGTTATTTATCATTTGCATAATATGATGACCAATTTCAGAATTCGTCTCAAAGTTTTTATGACGAGAGAAAATGTTGAAGTTGATTCATTGACAGAATTATATGCCGGTGCAAACTGGATGGAGAGAGAAACTTTTGATTTCTATGGAATCAAATTCAAAGGCCACCCGGATTTGAGACCAATCCTTAATATGGAAGACTTGGGTTACCATCCAATGCTGAAAGAATATCGTCTGGAAGATGGAACCAGAACAGATAAGAACGATAGTATGTTCGGAAGATAAAATTAATATAAATGATAAATGATGATAGATAAATGATTATCGATTATCACCTATCAATTATCAATTATAAAGAATATGAAAGATAACTCATTATCTAATATACTTAACCAATACGATAGCAAGGAACAAATCGATGGGCAATTATACACCCTAAATCTTGGTCCTACACACCCTGCGACTCACGGGATTTTCCAGAACGTTCTTACGATGGACGGAGAAAGGATTCTTCACGCTGAGCAAACTGTAGGTTATATCCACAGAGCATTTGAAAAAATCTCTGAGAGAAGAAACTTTGCACAAATCACGACGCTTACCGATAGAATGAACTACTGTTCTGCCCCAATCAACAATTTGGGTTGGCATATGACAGTTGAGAAATTACTTGGAATCACAGTTCCAAAACGTGTAGATTATATGCGTGTGATTTTGATGGAGTTGGCAAGAATTGGTGACCACTTGATTTGCAACGGTGTAACAGGAATGGATGCCGGAGCAATCACAGGATTGACTTATATGTTCATCGAAAGAGAGCGTATTTACGATATGTACGAGCAGATTTGCGGTGCGAGGATGACAACCAATATGGGAAGAATCGGCGGTTTTGAGAGAGACTTCACACCGAAATTCCACGAGCTGTTAAAAGACTTCCTGAAAACTTTCCCTGCAAGATTTGCAGAATTCGGTCAATTATTAGAAAGAAACCGAATCTTTATGGACAGAACCATCGGCGCAGGCGCAATCTCAGCAGAGAGAGCTTTAAGCTACGGTTTCACAGGTCCAAACCTACGTGCGACCGGCGTTGATTATGACGTGAGAGTTGCACAGCCTTATTCATCTTATGAGGATTTCGATTTCATCATTCCGGTTGGAACTGCGGGCGATACTTACGACCGTTTTATGGTTCGTCAGCAGGAGATTTGGGAATCTTTGAAAATCATCAACCAAGCTTACGACAACCTTCCGGAAGGACCATTCCACGCAGATGTTCCGGATTTCTATCTTCCAGAGAAGGCCGATGTTTACAACAAAATGGAAGCCTTGATTTACCACTTCAAAATCGTAATGGGAGAAACGGATGTTCCTAAAGGCGAAGTTTACCACGCTGTAGAAGGTGGAAACGGAGAATTAGGATTCTATCTTGTGAGCGATGGCGGAAGAACGCCTTACAGATTGCACTTCAGAAGACCTTGTTTCATTTATTACCAGGCATATCCGGAAATGATTACCGGCGCAGTAATATCTGATGCGATTGTTACGATGTGTAGTATGAACATCATTGCGGGAGAATTAGACGCATAAAATTGTAAAAAGTACCATTGTAAAAAGTATTAACGAATTTACAGTGACCAAAATAAATCATTAGTACATTGTACATCGTACAATAATACAGTAAATAAGATGAGCGAAACAATTGCTTTTAAACCTGAAAGCTTAGCGCAGGTTCATAAAATTATGGCGAGATATCCGGAAGGCAGACAAAAATCTGCGTTGATTCCTGTCTTGCACATTGCACAGAAAGAATTTGATGGTTGGCTGGCTGTTCCAGTGATGGATTATGTTGCAGAATTATTGAGCATCACACCAATTGAAGTATATGAAGTTGCCACTTTTTATACAATGTTCAATATGAAACCGGTGGGGAAATATGTTTTGGAAGTTTGCAGAACCGGACCTTGTATGCTGAATGGAAGTGATAATATTCTAGACCACATCAGAACAAAATTAAATATTAAAGACGGCGAAACCACTGCAGACGGACTTTTCACTTTGAAACCTGGAGAATGTCTTGGCGCTTGTGGATATGCACCAATGATGCAATTGGGGAAATTCTACCACGAGCATTTGACCATCGAAAAAGTTGACGAAATCATTGACCTTTGCAGACAAGGCGCCATCGATTTAGGTTAAGAATTAATTTAGATAAATAATTAAGCAAAAAGCCAAAAGCCAATTGCTATAAGCTTATAAATATAATGAGTAAAAAACTTTTACTTAAAAACGCACATATTGAGGGAATCCGTTACTTCGAAACTTACCGTAAAAATGGTGGTTACGAAGCAGCAGAAAAAGCTCTGAAAATGACTACCGATGCAGTTCTTGAAGAAGTGAAAACTTCCGGACTTCGTGGTCGTGGTGGCGCTGGTTTCCCAACTGGAATGAAGTGGAGTTTCCTTGCAAAACCGGAAGGCGTTCCAAGACACTTGGTCGTAAATGCCGATGAGTCTGAGCCAGGAACTTTCAAAGACAGATATTTGATGGAGTTTCTTCCGCATCTTTTGATTGAAGGAATGTTGATTTCGTCTTACACTTTAGGTTCCAATGTTTCGTATATCTACATCAGAGGAGAATATTCCTGGATTCCTGATATTTTGGAAGAAGCCATCGAAGAAGCTAAGGCTGCCGGATTTCTTGGAAAAAACATCTTAGGAACTGGTTTCGATTGTGAAATATATGTTCAGAGAGGCGCTGGAGCTTACATTTGTGGAGAAGAAACGGCATTGCTGGAATCTCTTGAAGGTAAAAGAGGAAACCCAAGACTGAAACCACCTTTCCCGGCTATCAAAGGACTTTGGGAAAGACCAACGGTGGTGAACAATGTAGAAACAATTGCTGCAGTTGTTCCAATCATCGATATCACTGGCGCTGAATATGCAAAAATCGGCGTTGGAAGGTCAACAGGAACCAAATTAATTTCAGCCTGTGGAAACATCAACAAACCAGGCGTTTACGAAATTGATATGACCATTACGGTTGAGGAATTTATTTATTCTGACGAATATTGTGGTGGCATCCCGAACGGTAAAAAGCTGAAAGCCTGTATTCCTGGTGGAAGTTCGGTTCCGATTGTCCCCGCAAACTTATTATTGAAAACCATCAACGGTGAACCAAGATATATGAATTACGAATCCCTTGCTGACGGTGGTTTTGCTACCGGAACAATGATGGGTTCAGGTGGATTTATAGTTTTGGATGAAGACCAATGTGTGGTAAATCATACAATGACTCTCGCAAGATTCTATAACCACGAGAGTTGTGGACAATGTACACCTTGCCGTGAAGGAACGGGTTGGATGTACAAAATCTTGAAAAAAATAGAAAAAGGAGAAGGTAAAATGGAAGACATCGATTTGCTTTGGGATATCCAGAGAAAAATCGAAGGCAACACTATTTGTCCTTTGGGAGATGCTGCTGCCTGGCCGGTTGCTGCTGCTATCAGACACTTCAGAGATGAGTTTGAATGGCACGTGAACAATCCAGAGTTGAGCCAAACCCAAAATTATGGATTGGCAAAATATGCAGACCCAATCCCGGCAGTTGCCAATAATTAAGATTAGAAAATAAATATAGAGTCTGTATTTCAGATTCGCCAATAGGATGAAGAAGTTCTTTGAATTGATTTTTGTGTTTTTTGTAGGAACAACAATGTTATTTGGACAAAAAGTGAAAGACACCTTAAATGTAGTAGAGGATTTAAATCCATCGATGGGTAAAATTATAATTTCTACCGCCGATAATAAAAATGAAGTTAACCCACAATCTACATTGAAAAAAGGAACAATGTTCATTTTTTGGGGTTGGAACAGAGCAGGATTCAGCAAATCGGATATTCGTTTCAAAGGAAATGGCTACGATTTTACATTGAATAATGTTGTGGCTCACGACAGACCATCAGAGTTAAGTATGGCATATATAGACCCGACAAAGCTATCGACGCCGCAGTTTAATTTTAGGTTTGCTTATTTCTTGAAAGATAACGTAGCACTTGTTGTTTCTCAGGATCATATGAAGTATGTGATGGATCAGAATCAAATCGCAAATTTCAGAGGAAATATCTCAGACCCTACTTATGCAGCGATGGTTCAAAATGGCCAAGTTAATTTGGCTGATGAGCAATTCCTTACCTTTGAGCATACAGACGGACTGAATTATGTGAATGTCGGTTTAGAAAAATATAAAAATCTCTCAAGCAAAAAGAACTTTGACATATTTTTGGCTTACGGAGGTGGTATTGGCGCTCTGATGCCGAAGAGTAATGTCAAATTATTCGGAAATGAGAGAAGCGACAGATACCATTTGGCAGGATTTGGACTGGATGCAAGATCAAGTATTAATCTTGTTTTTTGGAATCATTGGATGGCAAGAGTGGAAGGGAAATTTGGTTACATCAATATGCCGGATATCAAAACGACTCTTAACAATAAACCTGATAAAGCCAGTCAGGACTTTGTATTCTACCAAGTTAATTTTGGGATTGGATACGTTTTTAATAGAAAATTAAAGAATTAGAATATACATTAAGTTATATTTTAAAATATAAATAGAATTGACAAAAGATTTAGACTAAGATTGATTAAAATCTGAAATCTAAATCTAAAATCTTGAAATATGAGCGAAGAAGTCAAAAAATTTAAAGTGACCATCGACGGACAAACGACCGAAGTTTTGCCTGGTACTTCTATTTTGGAAGCGGCCAGACAAATCGGAGGGAAATCTGTTCCGCCGGCAATGTGTTATTATAGTAAACTGGAAACCAGCGGAGGAAGATGCAGAACTTGTCTTGTAGAAGTTTCTAAAGGTTCCGAAGCAGACCCTAGACCAATGCCAAAATTGGTAGCAAGCTGCAGAACTGGCGTGATGGACGGAATGGAAGTGAAAAACCTGACATCCGAAAAAGCACAGGAAGGCAGAAAAGCGGTGACCGAATTTCTTTTGGTCAATCACCCGTTGGATTGCCCGATTTGCGACCAGGCTGGAGAATGTCATCTTCAGGATTTGGGTTACGAGCACGGAAATCTTGAGACCAGGACAGAATTCGAGAGAAATACTTATGATGCAGACGACATCGGTCCAAACATCAAATTGAATATGAATCGTTGCATCCTTTGCGCAAGATGTGTATTGGCAGCGAATCAGTTAACAGATAAAAGAGAACACGGCATCCTTTACAGAGGTGACCACGCAGAGATCTCTACAATGTTGAACAAAGCTTTGGACAACGATTTCATTGGAAATGTAATCGATGTTTGTCCAGTTGGAGCATTGACTGACAGAACTGCGAGATTCACCAGCAGAGTTTGGTTTACAAAACCTTACAACGCAACTTGTTCTTGTACAAAATGTAGCGGAAAAGCGGTAATTTGGATGAAAGGTGATGAAGTGGTAAGAGTAACGGCCAGAAAAGACCAATACGGTGAAGTTGAAGAATGGATCTGTGACGAATGTCGTTTCCACAAAAAAGATACTGCACTTTGGAACATCGAAGGGCCAAGACATATCGACAGACATTCTGTGATTTCTCTTAATCATTACGAGAAAAAAACTGACAGCTACAATGTTTTAGAAAATTTTGAAGCCAAAGAAATTGGTGTTTCAGACGAAAAAAAAATTGAAAAATTAGATAATGAGACGATTTGATATTGAGAATTTCTCAAGAATCAAAACTCAAATAAATTGATATGGAATTACTGACTTTTAAAATCATATTGGTACTTGCTCTTTTCCTTTTGGCGCTTACTATTGCTGCTTACTCTACTTGGGCAGAAAGAAAAGTAGCCGCAATTATGCAGGACAGGATTGGACCAAACAGATCGGGACCTTTCGGATTGTTGCAGCCGTTGGCAGATGGTGGTAAATTTTTCTTCAAAGAGGATTTCACGCCACAACACGCTGAGAAATTCCTTTTTATATTAGGACCTTCTTTGGTCATGTTTATTTCATTAATTACCGGAGCCGTAATTCCTTGGGGTAAAACATTGAATTTTGGAGGCGTTTCCTACGATCTTCAGGTTGCTAATATTGATGTTGGCGTTTTATTCATCATCGGAATGGCTTCCATCGGTGTTTATGGAATTATGATTGGAGGTTGGGCTTCCAACAACAAATATTCATTGTTAGGCGCAATCAGAGCTTCTTCTCAGATGATTTCTTACGAGTTGGCAATGGGATTGGCACTTCTTTCTATCATTATGATGACAGGAAGTCTTGATTTGAAAGCGATTTCTGAAGCACAGGCAACTGGAAAAATTTGGGGATTCATTCCTGCAATTTCCGGAATAAACTGGAATATTCTTTATCAGCCATTGGCATTCTTAATATTTTTTGTTGCAGCGTTGGCAGAGACCAACCGTCACCCATTTGATTTACCAGAGTGTGAATCTGAATTGGTAACCGGATATTCTACCGAATATTCATCAATGAAGTTAGGATTGTATATGTTTGGGGAATATGTAAATATGTTTATTTCAAATGCATTCATCGTAGTTATATTCTTCGGAGGTTACAACTATCCGGGAATCGATTGGGTAACTCACAATTGGGGAGAAAATGCAGCAGGAATATTAAGTATTGTAGCTTTCTTAATTAAAACAATCACCGGAATTTTGATCTTTATGTGGATCAGATGGACACTTCCAAGATTCAGATATGACCAACTGATGCACTTAGGATGGAAAACTTTGATTCCATTGGCTTTGGTAAATCTAATGATAACAGGTGCTGTGATTTTGGCATTTGGAAATTAAATTGAATAATAATTAAAGATATAAGACAAGAACGGTCGAAGATCTAATGTCTAACATCTAACATCTATAATTAAATGAAACTTACTAACAGATCAAAAGTTGTTTCTAATAAAGAAATGACCTTTTCTGAGAAAATCTACCTTCCGGCGATTTTCAAAGGAATGGGGATCACTTTTAAACACGCTGTGAGAACCGTTGTAAAACGCGCTCCAAACGTATATTCGTATCCTGAGGTTCAAAAACCAAGAGCAGAAATCTGGAGAGGCCAACACGTTTTGAAGCGTGACGAAGAAGGCAGAGAAAGATGTACAGCTTGTGGACTTTGTGCCGTGGCTTGTCCTGCAGAAGCCATCACCATGGTAGCTGGCGAAAGAAAAAAAGAGGAAAAAGACCTTTACAGAGAAGAAAAATATGCTGAGATCTATGAGATCAACATGTTGAGATGCATCTTCTGCGGTATGTGTGAAGAGGCTTGTCCTAAATCTGCTATCTATTTAACAGACAGATTGGTTGACGTGGAACAAAACAGAAATTCTTTCATCTACGGAAAAGATAAATTGGTTGAGAAAATTAATGCAAGGATTGACATCACAGAAAGACAGTCTGAGAAACAAAAAAATGCAGTAAAATAATGGATCAGATTTTATTTTTTATCGTAGCGTTTTTAGCCATCGCAAGTGCAGTTTATTTTGTATTTGCCAAAAATCCAATGTACGCGATCCTTTCATTGATTGTGACAATGTTCTCCATTGCGGGGATGTACATTCTTCTTAATGCTCAGTTTTTAGGTATAGTTCAGATCATCGTTTATACAGGAGCCATTATGGTATTGTTCCTTTATATATTAATGATGTTAAATCTTAATAAAGAAGACGAAAGTAAGAAAGACAACCTTCCGAAGTTCATCGGAATTTTCTCAGTTTGTATTTTGTTTGTTGGAATGTTGGGTGCTTACAAAGGACTTAGCGGAAAAACAGTAGCAGAAAGCAACATCGATTATTCTGTAGGATTGACGAAAAATCTGGGAAGATTATTGTTTAACGAATATGTATTGCCATTCGAACTGGCTTCTATCCTTATTTTAGCAGGGATTGTAGGTGCTGTTTTGATTGGTAAAAAAGATTTATAAGATTATGGGAGGAGACGTAAATACATTTATACAGCAAGTGCCTTTGGAATATTTCATTATCCTATGCACACTTCTGTTTTGTCTTGGTGTTTTGGGAGTTTTGCTTCGTAAAAATGCCATCGTGATATTAGGATGTGTAGAATTGATGCTTAATTCCGTGAATCTTTTACTGGCAGCATTTTCAGCTTACAGTGGCGATGGCAACGGTCAGCTTTTGGTATTCTTCATAATGGTTGTTGCCGCAGCGGAAGTAGCTGTAGGATTAGCAATCATCGCAATGATGTACAGAAATACCAAATCTGTGGACGTGAGTATTTTTAATAAATTAAGAGGATAATAAAAGGAATGGAAAATTTAGTTTACGCGATTATACTTTTACCTTTAGTTGGATTCGTTATCAACGGACTTTTCGGGAAGCATCTTCCTAAAATAGTGGTTGGGAGTCTGGCAACGTTGGTAGTTTTCGCTTCGTTTGTTATCACGACAAGTATATTTTTTAGTTTTAATGATGACAGCGCGCCTGTTATTGTGAAAGCTTTCGAATGGTTTACTGTTAATGGAATTCAGGTTAATTTCGGATTCCAGGTCGATCAGTTATCATTAATGATGGTAATGATCATCACGGGAATCGGATCTTTGATTCACCTCTACTCGATTGGCTATATGAGCCACGACAAAGGATTTTATAAATTCTTCACTTATCTTAATCTCTTCATTTTCTCGATGTTGCTTTTGGTTTTAGGAAGCAATTATCTGATCTTGTTTATCGGTTGGGAAGGTGTTGGACTTTGTTCTTATCTATTGATCGGATTCTGGTACACTAACGAAGAATATGGAAAAGCGGCAAGAAAAGCTTTCATTATGAACCGTATTGGTGACCTTGGATTGTTAATTGGAATTTTCGCAATAGCAGCACACGTTAACGCCATCGATTATCTTTCTGTAGCTCAAAACGCTTCAAGCTTTGAATTGGACGGCACACCGATTATATTTATCACAGCTTGTTTGTTCATCGGAGCAACAGGTAAATCTGCCCAGGTTCCTTTATATACTTGGTTACCAGATGCGATGGCTGGACCAACACCGGTTTCTGCTTTGATTCACGCAGCGACGATGGTTACGGCAGGTGTTTATTTGGTAGTAAGATCTAATTTCTTATTTGTCCTTGCACCAACAGTTCAGGACGGAATTTTGTTAATTGGATTCCTGACCGCAGCATTGGCAGGTTTCTATGCACTTCGTCAAAATGACATCAAAAAAGTATTGGCATATTCTACAGTTTCTCAACTTGGATTTATGTTTATAGCTTTAGGTTTAGGCGCCTATTCTACAGCAATGTTCCACGTGATGACGCACGCTTTCTTCAAAGCTTTGTTATTCTTAGGAGCAGGTTCTGTGATCCACGCGATGAGCAACGAGCAGGATATGCGTTTTATGGGCGGACTTAAAAAATATATTCCTATTACACACATCACTTTCTTAATAGGAACATTGGCAATCTCCGGATTTCCATTATTATCAGGGATGATCTCCAAAGACGAAATTTTGGTAGCAGCTTATGCTAAAAATCCAATTTATTGGGTAATGTTATTCGTTTTAGCGGCTATCACTGCAACTTATATGTTCAGATTGTATTATCTGACTTTCCACGGCGAGTTCAGAGGTACGGACGATCAAAAACACCATTTGCACGAAAGTCCAACAAGTATGACTTTACCTTTAATTGTTTTGGCTGTACTTTCTGTAATCGGAGGTTTTATCAACCTTCCTCACTTCATCGGTCACGGTAATTACGCTAAATTAATGGAATGGCTGAAACCTGTTTTGACGGAAGAAAGTTTCAAACAAATGGAAAACACACTTTCCGGCGTAAGTTTTAACACAGAAATGATTCTTTTGGGAGCAACGATATTAATGTTCTTCACAGTTTGGTTCTTTGTTAAAAACACTTATGTTAAAAAACAGAAAAGAGCTCATCCTGAAGAACAATATACAGGTTGGGAAAAATTATCGGCGAGAAAATTATTCGTTGATGAAATCTACAACGCCTGCATCGTAAGGCCTTTCGAGGAAGCTGGTAAGGCAGCAGCGATGTTTGACAAAGCAGTTCTGGATCCTATCGTAAATTTCATAGGACTTGGAGCGGCAGATTCTGGTAGAGCTGCAAAACGCCTTCAGAACGGAAATGTAGAAAACTATGTGCTGATTATGTCGTTGGCTGTAGGTATCGTATTAATTGTTAACTTTTTATTGAAATAAATAGATAATGTCTTATTTACTATTAACATTATTACTGTTACCTCTTGTAGGTTCGGGTTTACTCTTTTTCTGGAAAAATGCTTCCAGTAAATATATCGCATTGGCTTTTGCCCTTGCACAGATGTTTTTAGCATTTTATATGTTGGGAAGTTTCGATTTCAATCCAACTGTTGATGCGCCATTGCAATACGAGATCACTTATCCTTGGTCCAGCTACATCAAAAGTAGTTTAAATTTCGGAATAGACGGAATGAGTATGCTGATGGTTTTATTGACGAACATCTTGGTTCCATTAATCGTTTTGTCTTCTTATAATGAAGCGAAAGGCTACCATAATTCTTTCTACGCATTGATTTTATTAATGCAATTCGGATTATTGGGCGTTTTCACTTCTTTAGACGGATTGTTATTCTATATCTTCTGGGAAGTAACATTAATTCCAATCTGGTTGATTGCCGGAATCTGGGGACAAGAGGACAAGAGAATCAAATTCACAACTAAGTTTTTTGTGTACACATTCGTAGGATCATTGTTTATGCTGATCGGTTTGATCTACGTTTACAACCACGCTGCATCTTTCGCTTTGACAGATCTTTACAATGCTAACCTTAATATCAATGAACAAAATGTAATTTTCTGGTTCATCTTCTTTGCATTTGCAGTGAAGTTACCAGTTTTTCCTTTCCACACTTGGCAGCCTGACACGTACACCTACTCTCCTACTCAGGGATCGATGTTATTGTCTGGAATTATGTTGAAGATGGCAGTTTATGGTGTTTTAAGATATCTTTTACCAATCACACCATTAGCAATTGGCGGAATTTCAGGCGAGATCGTAATCATCCTTTCAGTAATCGGAATTATCTACGGTGCTTTGATCGCAATGATTTCTACAGATAGCAAACGATTGATCGCTTTCTCATCTCTTTCCCACGTTGGATTGATTGTCGCAGGTATTTTTGCCTCAGCAGTTGTAACAATGAGAACAGGATTAACTTTCGAAGGCGGACAAGGCGCGATGATCCAGAGTTTTGCTCACGGGATCAACGTTGTAGGATTGTTCTACTGTGCAGATATTCTTTATAAAAGATTCAAAACAAGAGACATCAGAAAAATGGGAGGTTTGGCGAAAGTCGCTCCTAAATTTGCAATCTTGTTTATGATCATCTTGCTTGGTGCAACCGGAGTTCCATTAACAAACGGCTTCGTCGGAGAATTCATCTTACTGAAATCAGTTTACGATTACAACCACATTATGGCTGCAATGGCCGGATTAACGATCATTCTTGCTGCCGCTTATATGTTGAGATTCTACGGAAAAGCAATGTTTGGAAAAGGTGACGATTCAGTTTTGGCAACTACGAAAGATGTAAGCAATGTAGAATTCACAGTGTTGGCTAGTTTATCTGTTTTTGTAATTGTTTTGGGTGTCTATCCTCAACCGGTTATAGAAATGGTGACAAGCTCTGTCAGCTTCATTTATTCATCAATGATCAATTAATAAAAAGATTAAAAAATTAAAAGATTAAAAGATTAAGACAGAAGATGAAAATCTAAAATCTAATCCAAAATCTAAAATCTAAAAAGAAATGAGTGTTTTAATAATTTTATTCCTTACGGCTGTTCTTGTATTATTCTCGGGTGTTTTCGAGAAAGGAAAATACGCAAGATATATCGGAATCGCAGGATTGATCGTTGGTTTATATGTCAGTTTTCTTCCGGAATGCGAATTTTTCGACCAGTACAAATCGATGTATGAGTATGGAAACAACGCAGCTCTGTTTACTAAGATTTCAGTGCTTGTTACTTTGCTGTTATTCTTTTTGGGCGGATTTGCATTCAGCAATCACAGAAGCCATCAGTCAGAATTATATGCCTTGATGTTGTTCGCCCTGTGTGGTGGCGTCGTATTGTTCGGGTTCCAAAACCTGGTAACCTTATTCTTAGGAATCGAAATTCTATCCATTCCATTGTACGTAATGGCTGGAGCCGATAAAACCGATCTTCGCTCAACAGAAGCTTCAATGAAATATTTCTTATTGGGAGCATTTGCAACAGGTTTCTTACTATTCGGAGTAGCTTTGGTTTACGGAAGCGCAGGAAGTTTTGACCTTTACACAATCCACGATTTTGCCATCAACAATCCAAAGAATTTGATGTTAATCATGGGAGCAATCTTGATGCTTTGTGCATTAGCATTCAAAGTTTCATTGGCACCTTTCCATATGTGGAGCCCTGATGTTTATCAAGGTTCGCCTTCTTTGATCACCGCTTTTATGGCATCAGTAGTTAAGATTTCAGGATTCTTTGCACTATTCAAATTAATGACAATCGCTTTCAACGGCATTGCCGGAGATTGGATTAATATTTTAGGCGTTTTCATCATCTTGACATTATTGCTTGCAAACGTAATGGGATTGGTTCAGACCAACGCGAAAAGAATGCTCGCCTACTCTTCCGTTTCCCACGCTGGTTATATCGCTTTGATATTCTTCGGAATCAATAATTTCTCAACTTATATTTTAGGATACTATCTATTTGCTTATTCATTGGCAACGGTTGGTGTTTTCATCAGTTTACTTTGGATTGAGAAAATCAAAAAAGAAACCTCTTTCACAGCATTCAATGGACTGGGGAAAAGAGAGCCGGTTTTGGCAATTGTTTCTACAGTTTCTATGTTATCAATGGCTGGAATTCCTTTGACCGCCGGTTTCATCGGGAAATTGGGAATCTTCAATCAGGTAATTGGCGGACATTATGAGTTCTTGGTTCTGATTGCTGTTTTAGGATCTGCCTTGAGTATCGCTTATTATTTAAAATTAATTATCGCCATGTTCTTCTACAAAGAGGATAACTTCCACAACATCGAAAGAGCGAGTATCACTTATAACATCGTTTCTGTAGTGATTATTTTAGCTTTGGTTTCTATGGGAATTGTTCCGGACTTATTTGCTAAAATATTCGGATTGTAAGAATCCATTAAAAATAAATACAAACCTGATTCAAATTGAGTCAGGTTTTTTTTATGTTTGATTCTTTAATATTAATAAAAAATGACCTTTTGTAACCCTTTAATCATCGGCACTACAGAACAGTGTCAACGAGACCGCCCCCGTTTGGACACGGGGGCGGTCCCGTCAAGTCACGGGGGCGGTCTCGTGACTTGACGGATGCGGACAGACTAAAGCATTTACTTTTGTGATCGAAAATAAAATTCATACTATTGAAAAAAAGTAACTTAGTCAAAATTATTTTTGCCTTATGAAATTCATTCCGCTATTCTTAGTGATGATTTTTTTATCATCTTGTCATACAAAACAATCAGAGACTGAATCTCAATTAAATGAAATCAAACTGGCAAATGTAAAATATGGTTCTTACGAAAGAAATATCATGGATGTTTACCTGCCAAAAGGTCGAAATAAAAAAATCCCTTTCGTGATAAATATTCACGGCGGTGCCTGGACATTGGGAGACAAAGTCTGGGGAGCCGGTATTTCTGAATATTTTTATCATCATAATGTTGCCGTTGTAAATATGAATTACAGATTTGCGGATGACAACGCGACACATCTTCCCGAACTTTTAAACGATATTAATAATGTTGTAAAATATATACAGCAGCATTCCGAAGAATGGAATGTTAGAAATAATGGCTATTCAATAACCGGAGAAAGTGCAGGCGCCCATATGGCATTAAGTTATGCTTACCAATATCCTCAAAATATCAAAGCAATCATGACGAGATGTGCACCAACGAATTTCGACGATATAGAAAACCTTAAAAATGCTCAGAAAAACGATTTGATTGGCGCCATAAATAAAATGTCCGGCAACAAAGAAGAGGTTGATATCGCTAAGAAAATCCCCGAGAAATATATAAATGTGAGTCCGGTGAACCACGTAAAAAACATTCCGACCTTGATCTTCCACGGCGATCAGGATGAATTGGTTCCTTACTCTCAGGCCACTCAGTTGTCGAAATTGTTGGATCAGAAAAAATATAATCATCTACTCATCACACTTCCTGGGGCGAGCCATAATATTTTATTAAGAGACAATGACAGAGATCTGATTTATTTAAAATCTCTGGAATGGGTAGAGAAATACGGTCGATAAACTTGCCATTGTATTGGATTAATAAGAAAATTAATCAGTCCTAAATTTGATATTAATAATCAAACTTCTATCTTTATTCAAATTTTTATTTCAATGAATAAATTACTTTTATTAATCTGTATTTGTACGTTCACAATTGGATTTTCTCAGACTAATTCTGTGGAAGAAAACTACACCAAAAAAGAAGTTTACATCCCGATGAGAGACGGGACAAAATTGTTTACCATTATTTACACCCCGAAAGATATTTCAAAAAGCAACAAATATCCGGTGATTATGAACAGAACATGTTACAGCATCGCCCCTTACGGTGAAACAAATTTCAGAAAAATACTGAGCCCGAACAAATTCCTTCAGAAAGAAAAATACATCTTCGTTTTCCAGGATGTACGCGGTAGATATATGAGCGAAGGTACGTTCACGAATATGACACCGCAAGTGGATCATAAAACCAAAAAAGATGTGGACGAAAGTACAGATACTTATGACACTGTAGATTGGCTGGTAAAAAATGTACAATACAACAATGGAAAAGTGGGACAATATGGAACTTCATATCCCGGATTTTACACTGCTGTCGGAACTTTAGCCAATCATCCTTCTTTAGTAGCCTCTTCTCCACAAGCGCCGATCTCTGACTTTTGGTATGACGATTTCCATCACAACGGTGCATTCTTAATGAGCTATTTTAAGACTTTCCCGGTTTTTGGTGTTAATAAAACTAAGCCTGAGAAAGAGTCCTGGTTTGCAGATAAAATGATAAAACCAACATCTGACGACGGTTATCTGTTCTATAAAAATATGGGAACATTGAAAGATGGCGTTGATAAATATTACAAAGACAACTTCTTTATGCAGGAAGTTGTAGATCATCCAAACTATGATGAATACTGGCAAAAAAGAAATCTTCTTCCTCATCTTAAAAATATCAATCACGCTGTAATGACTGTTGGCGGCTGGTTTGATTCTGAAGATCTGAGAGGACCTTTGGAAATTTATAAAACCATAGAAAAGTCAAGCCCGAAAGCTAAAAACACCATCGTAATGGGACCTTTTTCTCATGGCGGCTGGAATTACGACAGCGGGAAACATTATCATAATGACATTTATTTCGGTGACAGCATTGCGACATATTATCAAAAAAATATTGAGCAGCCTTTCTTTCATCATTATTTAAAAGAAGATTCCAAAACTGCCGCAAAACTTCCTGAAGCTTATATGTTTGACACAGGAAAAAAGGAATGGAAACAGTTCGAAAACTGGCCACCAAAACAATCTGCAAAACAGATTTTTCACCTGAACAGCTCAGGAACTCTTTGTGAAACAGGCGAAAATCCAAAAACCTTTGCATCTTACATTTCTGATCCGAACAAACCTGTTTTGAGCAGCGAGAATTACAAGGATATGAATGGCTTCACGCCGAAAAATTATATGAGCGAAGATCAGCGATTTGCAAGCTACAGATCGGATGTCTTAAGTTATACAACCGAAGTTCTGGAAAATGACGTGACATTAGCAGGAGAAATTTTAACCAAACTAAAGATTACAGCTTCTTCCACTGACGCTGATTTTATAGTTAAATTAATAGATGTTTATCCCGCAGATGAAAAAGCTAATACTGACAAACCAAATGTTGTTTACGCCAATTATCACCAAATGGTAAGGAGTGAAATTATGCCAGCAAGATTCCGCAATAGTTTTGAGCAGCCTGCACCGCTTATTCCGAACAAAGGCGCAAGTGTGGATGTAAAATTACAGGATGTTTTTCACACGTTTAAGAAAGGTCATAAAATCCAGATCCAGGTTCAGAGTACCTGGTTTCCGCTGATGGCAATCAACCCTCAGAAGTTTTTAGAAAATCCTTACAAAGCAACCAAGGATGATTACGAAAGAGCCGAGATCAAAGTTTCCAGTGGAAGCACAATAGAATTTGATGTTTTGAAATAAAAAAGAAAAGCACAAACTTAGGTTTGTGCTTTTTCAGTTATAATGATTTGATGATATCTGCTGCGATCCCGTAAGATTTCTGTTTCGCTTCGAAATCATAAATATTTCCGGAAACGATGATCTCATTTGGTCTGTAATCTTTCACAAATTTCGACAGCTTTTCTTTGAGTGTTTCTCTGTCTCCAACGAAAGTTTTGGCTGCCATTCTATTAAGGTGCAACGCAACATCATCACCGATATTGGCAAGATCTGTTTCATCGGGCGGTAAAAGTGGTTGTCTCTGATTCGTCAGGATATTAACAAAAGCCTGAAAATGTGAGGTTGACAAATAATGCGCTTCATCCACAGAATCTGCTCCAATGATATTAATACAAATCATCACGTACGGTTCATCCAAAAATTCGGAAGGCTGAAAATGTTCTCTGTAAATTTCCAAAGCAACCTCCAACTGTGAAGGTGCAAAATGTGCAGCAAATGCGTACGGCATTCCCAATTTAGCCGCCAAAAAAGCCGAATCAGTAGAACTTCCCAAAATATACAGCGGAACGTCAGCCCCTTCTCCAGGAATCGCTCTGACTTTCGCTTCAGCATTTGCACTCGACATATATTTTTGAAGTTCCTTGATATGAAATTCAAAATTATAATTAGGGTTGAAATTATTACCCCTCAAGGCACTTGCCGTAAGCCCATCTGTTCCGGGCGCTCTTCCCAAACCAAGATCTATTCTTCCGGGAAATAATCCGTCCAAAGTCCCAAACTGCTCTGCAACTGATAATGTTGAATGGTTTGGAAGCATAATTCCACCGGAACCAACTCGTAATGTTTCCGTCTGACCAGCAACGTGACCAATTAAAATGGAAGTTGCAGCACTCGCCACATTAGGGAAATTATGGTGTTCTGAAAACCAATATCGGGTAAATCCAAGTTTTTCTGCGTGCTGAGCAGATTTCACAGATTTCTGAAATGTTTTATGGATATCATCGCCTTTGACAATCGTCGCAAGGTCCAGAATTGAATATTTAATTGACATATTTTAAGATTTATACAAATGTTTAATTCAAAAAGCAAACCACCAATAAACAAAGAGAAATATGAGAAATTATGGCACAATTCAAAATATTATTACCACAAAACAACAATCAAAAGGAATAATTATTACATTTGTTACAATAAACTATAAAAAACATTACAAATGGTATCAACAACATCAAAATTTGTTGCCGAAATGATCGGCACTATGGTTCTAGTATTAATGGGCTGCGGAAGTGCAGTGATTGCCGGCGCTGACGGAACAACAGGCGTTGGACTCTTGGGAATTTCCTTCGCTTTTGGACTCAGCGTGGTCGCAATGGCTTATGCAATTGGTCATATTTCCGGTTGTCATATTAATCCTGCAATTTCTATTGCAATGGTTGCAGCGGGCAGAATGAAAATTGGAGAAGCTTTTTATTACATTATTGCTCAGATTATTGGGGCAATTATTGGTGCAGGAATTCTTTATGTCATTTTTACCAATCATCCGGGCGCGGAAATGAAGCCCTGGGCTTTGGGATCTAACGGTTGGGGAACTGGTTACCTGGATCAGTATAACACTTTGGCGGCTTTCGTTGCTGAGTTTGTTTTCACCTTCATCTTTTTACTGGTAATCCTTGGATCTACTTCTACTAAAAACATTCACGGTGGTTTTGCAGGTTTGGCGATTGGACTTTCACTGGTTTTGATTCACATTGTTGGGATTAAGATTACGGGTGTTTCCGTGAACCCTGCAAGAAGTATTGGTCCTGCGATTTTTGCACAGGGCGAAGCACTTTCTCAGATTTGGTTATTTATCGCGGCTCCGATTTTAGGTGGTGTTTTTGCAGCGTTTGTTTATAATCTTTTGATTGAAAAAAAGGAAATAGCTTAACTTAATAGAAAACTAAAATTAATAGTTTAAAAAGTTGGTGAGTTTCTATTAAACTATAATTATAACTCAAAATATTGAAAGTTTATTGAGCCTTGTTTCAATAAACTTTTTTATTTTAATGAATAACAATTTTTCTTCACAATATCAAAAAAACGCTTCCATTACTGAAAGCGTTCTAATATATTCTGGAAAATATGTTTTTAAACATTAAATCTGAAGTGCATAATATCACCATCCTGAACCACATATTCTTTCCCTTCCACAGACAATTTTCCGGCTTCTTTCACTTTCGCTTCGGAACCATAATTCATATAGTCATTGTATTTAATGACTTCCGCACGGATAAATCCTTTTTCGAAATCTGTGTGGATCACACCAGCTGCCTGTGGTGCAGTCCAGCCCTGACCAATCGTCCAGGCTCTAACTTCCTTAACACCAGCTGTAAAATAAGTCTGAAGTTTCAAAAGGTCGTAAGCTTTTCTGATCAATCTATTTACGCCCGGTTCTTCCAAACCTAGCTCTTCCAGGAACATCTGTCTTTCTTCAAAAGTTTCCAGGTCATTGATATCAGCTTCAATTTGCGCTGCTAAAACAACAACTTCTGCATTTTCAGATTTTGCCATTTCTTCGATTTTTGCAATCCAGTCGTTTCCGTTTTTGATAGAATTTTCGTCCACATTACAAACGTACAAAACCGGTTTGTTTGTCAATAACTGAATTTCACTGATAATTGAAGTTGCAAAATCATCTGCAGGAAATTCTCTTGCGTTTTTACCTTCTTCTACAAAAGTCTGAAGATTCAGCAAAATATCGTAAGTTAAAAGATCTTCTTTCTTACCGGATTTCAAGAATTTTTTAGCTTTATCGACTGCTTTCCCGATCGCTTCAAGATCCTTCAGCTGAAGTTCTATATCAATGATTTCTTTATCTCTGATGGGATCTACAGAACCTTCCACGTGAATGATATTTCCATTATCAAAACATCTTAAAACATGAATGATGGCTTCACACTCGCGGATATTTGCAAGAAACTGATTTCCCAATCCTTCGCCTTTGCTCGCACCTTTTACCAATCCGGCAATGTCCACAATCTCTACAACTGCAGGCAAGACGCGCTCTGGATTTACGATTTTTTCTAATTCGAAAAGTCTAACATCCGGAACAGAAACAGTTCCAAGATTCGGCTCTATGGTACAAAACGGATAGTTTGCAGATTGTGCTTTTGCGTTGCTAAGACAATTAAAAAGGGTTGATTTTCCTACATTCGGAAGACCTACGATTCCACATTTCATAATGAAATTTTTATTTTTTTGTTATCGGAATTATGTTACCTGACGGTTTCATAAAGTAAGGTTTAAGGTTCAGAGTTAAAAAATTTCGAACAATAAACTTTGAACTTTCAGTGCGCAAAGATACTGATTTTTGCGTTTGAATTTTCTACTTTTACAATCTTAATTAAGATCAGGAATCCAATCTAAAATGGCAAGAAAAAAACGCGAATACCAATCTTCAGAACTAGTGAATTCTTTCGCCAGAATCTATGGTTTCGAGGATAAACTAAAAGCTTTTGAAATCAAGGATTTTCTGGAAGATTATCTTTCAAATGATCTCTATGCCGAAATTGTAAGTGTAAATCTTAAAGAACAAGTCTTGATCATCAGAATAAAATCGCCCCTTTTGAAGAATGATTTCCGCTTAAGAAAAACGTTTTTTTTAAAGAAATTCCGAGAAGTTCTGAAGGACGAATCTTTGATTAATGATCTGTTGATCCTGTAGTAATATCATCTATCATCCGCTTGCTTCTCTCATCCAGGCTGGATCTTAGCGGGAAGAAAAAACGGAATGGATTTCTGACAAAATATCTGAAAATTTCCCGAAAGATCTCACTTGCTTCACTCATTTCTATTTTCCTGGAACGGAAGGCCAACAACATAGACAATCCGAAACTGACCGCAAAATTGAAAAAACCAATCACAAATACGGTTACAAATGAGATCCAAAAAGTATATGACGTCACTACGAAATCTTTACCGTAAAGTCCCAATGCAAAATTTCCCGCTGCAAAGGTAATGTGGCGAATATCCAAATCCAATCCCAGAAAAAGTCCTATGGGCGCAGTTGCTCCAAGGAAAACTCCGAACCAAAAGTTGGAGACAATTCCGGCCCAATTCTTAGAATAATAAATCGAAAGCTGTTTTGCAAATCTTTGTCCGAAAAAATAATTGATAAACGGATTCTTTGCAATCCTTTTTGGAATTTGAAAAAATACAGAGTTATTGCTGATATTACCGGAAATAACACCTGAAATAAAAAGAAAAATACCTGCAATAGAAGCATGCAAGATTGCTTTTGACTGGAACGGATCCAAATCATACAGTAATTTATTAGATTTATCAAAAGCAAAATTCTGCTTGAAAAGAATTTCCAATCCGTAAATGATAAGCAGCGAAACGGGAAAAGACAACAAAACATTGCCTACAAACGCTATAAATTGCGATCTGAACAATTGAGAAACGACGTGTGCAAATTCTATATAAGTATTTCTGCCATTACCCTCTGAGAGAACTTTTGCCATCGTAGCAGCCGTCATCGCTGGCTGTTTTGTCGCCAGAGTAAAATTCATCAGATAGATCATTACAAATCCCATCGCATAATTCATAGAAAATAAAAATGCGTGTGCAAAATCACTTGCAGGAATATAACTGTAAAGCATCTTCAAAACGCAAAGCGCACCTACAATGACACCACCGCCAGAGGCTTTCCAAAACATTTTCATATAAGCCTTAAGCGTAGAAGTGATGTAGTGTGTTCCGGTTTCTGCCGTGTGATTTGTAATCAGGTGAGACATCAGCCTGGTGCTGTCTGAGACCAGATCCCGAATATTATTTTTATGTGATTTGTACCTTAATATATTGAAAAATAACTGCTTAGAATTAATCAGATAATCACGATCTTCATCTATCACAAACAATTTGATGATATCGGACATCCTGCTAAGCTGCTGTCTGATTTTCAGCAAAGACTGATTGGTCTTGCTGGAAATCCCATACTTGGAAGAATTCTTGAAGGCAATTGTGACGAATTCCAGACACTGTTCTATGTAGATCTTGATCTGTTTGTAAATCTCGTCATTTGAAGTAAATTTAAAATCAGGATTATCATTGAAATCAGCATTAATGATATCCAATTCATTTTGAAGCGCAAGAAAAGGATTGTCAAAATTCCGGTATTCCGGCGCCATCTTCACCACATCTACATCCAACGCATTACCGATAACACGCCAGGCCAAAATATTAAGTGAAAATAAAAGCTCTTTCTTGACGTGCGAATTGCTAATAAACCTATCAATTTTTAGTAACCGAAAAAGTTCGTCCATTTTATCTTCAGGCGAATTCTGGAAAAACTCAAGATCCTTTTTTGGGGTCACCAAAACGTTATCAACCAAATACCAAATCGTGTTTTCGTTTTCGATTGGCGGAAGCACTTTGTTAAGAAGTCGCTTTTTGAATTCGGGATAAAATGCGTTTTCCGACAAAATATCAGCTTCCGTCAAAGAAAGATTGAATGGTTTGTCTTTGAAAACATTGTGAATGTAAAATGTCAGATTTTCCTTTATGACATCATTATCTTTGAGATAGGCGGTAAACACACCCAAATCCTCTCGCTTGAGACTGGTGATAATTTCGGACAAAGGCTCCAAAGACAATGTCTCATTTTTTTCACTAAAATAATTTTTTAAAATAGTGCTGAAACTGTCTTTTTTAATTAATCTAATTGCCATCTTAGCACAAAAGTAATCATTTCAGAACAATGTTATTCATTTGTCTCAATATCCAATTGTGCTTTTTGCTAAGGTAAGCACTTGGATTTTTCGGATCATATTTTTTGGGATTTGGTAAAACTGCTGCAATCCATGCTGCTTCACTTTTGGTAAGATCTTTTGCTGGTTTGTTATAATAATACTGCGCTGCAGCTTCGATTCCGAAAACACCTTGCCCCATTTCTATAACATTGAGATATCTTTCCAGAATAATATCTTTTCCCCAAATTTTTTCGATGATGAAGGTATAAATCGCTTCCAGTCCTTTTCTGATCCAGCTTCTCCCCTGCCAAAGAAAAACATTTTTTGCAGTCTGCTGAGAGATTGTACTTCCGCCTCGTACAACTTTACCTTTCTTATCATTCTTCTTCATCGCTTTTTCTATCGCTTTGTAATCAAATCCGTTGTGATTGAAAAAGGCCTGATCTTCGGAAGCGAGAACGGCTTTTTTGATGTTGGTTCCCATCTCATCATAAGAAATATAATCACGTTTCAATTTTCCATATTTGAAAACGCTGCCCAACTGGGTCCAGGTAATTGGCGGATTAAAAAACATCCCGAAAACCACAAAAAGTATATTGGCGATAATGAGAATAAAAACCAGCTTTTTAATAAACTTCCACATACTGCAACAAAATTTTAGCGAAAATAAAACAAAAAAATATTTTATCCGATCAAAATCTTGTAGAGAAATAATAAATGTAATAAGGACAGTCAAAAATTATCAAAATGCCGTTCCTAAAACGTCGTAAAGTATTAAAGCAATTGTTACAATAAATAATAAGATAAAATCATCGAAACTTAATACGTTGGACTCTGCAATGACTTTATTTTTTTGAATCTGCCTGTAACGTCTATCCAATTCCTGCCTTTCCTCCAGTTTTGTTTTGTAGTAATTTTTTTTATAATCAGTCATCTGATCAGGATTCATTTTAATTATAAAGCTTTCTGTTTCGAAGGATGCAATATTAATAAAAAAAATGATTTGTAATTAAAATTAAAAAAATTACACAGAAAATTAATAAAATCTTAAGAAAACCAATAATTAATAAAAATAAATTACAGAACATTTAACTATAAATTAATAAAAGCGATTATAATTCAAATTTTAAATGGATTAAAAAACAAAAAAACTCACAATATGAATTGTGAGTTTCTGTGAGCGCGTCAGGATTCGAACCTGAGACCGTCTGCTTAGAAGGCAGATGCTCTATCCAGCTGAGCTACGCACCCTAAAAGGTTGTTAAAGAAAAATTCCGAAGGAATTTGTATAAAAGTCGGGGCGGCAGGATTCGAACCTGCGACCTCCTGGTCCCAAACCAGGCGCGATGACCGGACTACGCTACGCCCCGATTAAGTCATCTTGTAGTTGCGGAGAGTAAGGGATTCGAACCCTTGGAACCGTTTCCAGTTCGCTTGTTTAGCAAACAAGTCCTTTCGGCCTCTCAGGCAACTCTCCTTAGCAATAATTAAGTCATATCGTCTATTCCCTTATTGCGAGTGCAAATATAGGAGACTTTCTCTATCTACCAAAACTTTTTATTCATTTTTTTTCATATTTTTGAATGAAATTAAAACTCAAAACAAACAACAATGCGTAATTCATTATATCTCACAACTTTAGGAATACTAATCATTTCTTGTGGTTCACAGCAAAAATCAGTAAAAAATAAAACACCTATAAAATCTACTAACCCAATAGCTGCCGTTCCTCTAAAAAAACCGGAAATCAAACAGGATGAAGGCGATTATTATAAAGTCAATATTGCAGATATTACAAAGAATGACAACACAGCAAGTTACGGCTCCATCGTAAGTGCCGATCCTTCCGGCTACAAAGTGACAAAAAATTATTTCCCATCTATCGGACAGAATTTCCGTCAGCGTTATGTGATTTTGCACTACACTGTATTAGATGATGAAAAATCTATCTCCACCCTTACGCAGCAAGCCGTAAGTGCACATTATCTTGTCAACACTTTATCAGATAAAGAAATTTATCAGCTTGTGGATGAGAATAAAAGAGCTTACCACGCCGGCATTAGTTTTTGGAGAAAAGACCAGCAGCTGAATGATACTTCCATCGGAATAGAGATTGTAAATATGGGATACAAAGTGGACTCCACAGGTTACAGGGTTTTCACGCCGTTTCCTGAAGATCAGATTAAAAAGGTAGGTGCTTTGGTAAAAGACATCGTGACAAGATATAATATTCCGGCAACTAATGTTTTGGCCCACTCTGATATTGCACCGACCAGAAAGCAAGATCCGGGACCACTTTTCCCTTGGAAGAGATTGTACGATGAATATCAAATCGGGATGTGGTATGACGAAACCGCGAAACAGACTTTCCTAAATCAAATCTTGACGACGAACGAAATCACATTACAATACAACAATCCTGAATTTGTCTCAAGAGTTCAGCAGCAATTGGTTCAGTTTGGCTACGCATTGACTGTGAATGGCGTTTGGAATACGGCTACTAAACAGACTATTGAAGCATTCCAATTCCACTTCCGACCGATGAATTACAGTGGGATTATGGATGCTGAGACTTTAGCGATTTTGCAGGCCTTGATTCAGAAGTATCCGCAGAAGTAAGATGAATTTATGATTAAGCTTATCTTTAATTTTTTAATAATATTTTCTACATTAATAATTTTCAGTTGTACTAAAACTGAAAAACAGATTAATATCTCAAATAACAAAAATATTGAAAAAGCTTTTTTCGATTACGATGAAATTGAATATTATCATAATAAAAGATATAATAAATTATCTGGAGTTGGAGATTTTTATAATGAATTTCAAAGGAACAGAAAAGACTCAACCGAATTTAAACTTTTAATAGGCGGAACTCCTGAAAACTTAAAAGATTCAACTTTTGTAAAACGATTAAGTAATGCAGGCTTTGAAAAAATTAATCTTTCCATTGATAAGCAAGAACAATTAAAAAGAATATTTGTAGAAAAAAACAGAGAACCTGAAGAAAAGGCAGCGATTAAACCAATGTTTAATGATATTCTAATTTTAAGAAAAAAAGGAAAAATCACAGGCTTTTCTAAATTGAGTTTTGAATATTTGCAAAGCAGAGTTATTGGCACTAATTCTAATACAGACTATTTCCCTACAAATGCCGAACATAAGGAAATAGAAAAAATACTATACAAAACCCTCGAAAAGTAATTCCGAGGGTTATTTTATGACTAAAGTTGATTTTATATTGAAATCTGCAGCCCGACTTGAGTGGAAATCCTTTTTTGCTTTAACTTAAGTTCTATTTAAACTGAAACCTTCGAGCAAAAAAGATCGGGAACGGAAGGCGGATCAAGCTGCCCAGATAATCTATTTACTCAACAACAAAGAAACCCATTCTTCTCTCTGGATTTTCTTTTCAAGCTTCAGGTTTTGCTCTGTACAAACTTCCAGAATATCGTCCACATCGAAGAAGCAAAGTCCGGACAACAGCAGTTTTCCGCCATCTTCCAAAACGGAAACGTAAGTCGGAATGTCAGAAATTAAAATATTTCTATTGATGTTTGCCAGGATGATTTCGAATTTTTCTTTACCCAAATTATCAGCTGTTCCCAATTCGATTTCCAGTTCTACGTTGTTTCGTGCTGCATTTTCTTTGGAATTTTCCACAGACCATTCATCAATGTCGATGGCAACGGTTCTGCCCGCTCCTTTTTGTTTTGCGAAAATGGCCAAAACCGAGGTTCCGCAACCCATATCGAGCACTTTTTTGTCCGCCAAATCCATATCCAACATTTGCTGAATCATCAGGTGCGTCGTAGGATGATGCCCCGTTCCGAAAGACATTTTAGGCTGAATCACAATCTCGTGCATATTCGGGTTCGGGTCGTGAAATTCGGCTCTGATTAAGACTTTATCTTCCACATTGATGGGCGAGAAATTCTTTTCCCATTCCTCGTTCCAATTGATATTCGGCATTTCTTCGTAGGTGTAAGAAATCTCGACCTCATCATTTTGAAGGAGATAAATATTTTTCAATTCTTCTTCTTTGAAAAGGTCTTTTTGAATATAGCCAAGGATGCCGTCATATTCTTCTGTGAAGCTGTCAAAACCGATTTCTATCAGTTCCGCCATCAATATTTCGTTCCAGGGTTGGAGAGGTTTTATTTTAAAATTGAATTCCAGATAAACTGCCATTGTTTAATTTTTTGCAAATTTAGTTTAAAACCACAAAGTCACGAAGTTTTTCACAAAGAACACAAAGAATTTTTACGCTTAGAAAACTCGTGAATCTCGTGCAGAACCTTTGTGTCTTTGTGGTTAAAAATTAATTCATCTTAATTTTATACGTAAATCCTATGTGAAACCACCTTCCAGGCATCGGAACCAGATTGGTTTCCACATATTTTGCGTTCGTCAGGTTGTTGATTAAAACATAAAAATTAAGGTCTTTGTATCGGAAATTGATTTGCTCATCCAAGACATTATAGCTTCCAAGATTCACACGTTCGGAATATTTATAAATCAACTGATTGCTGAAATATTTTAAGAATTTCACATCCACTTGCGCTACAAACTGATGTCTCAAATTCTGCAAAGCGTATCTGGAAAGCTCTTCATTTTTATATTGATTATCAAGATACGTGTAACCCAAACGGTAATTGAGGAATGAAAATAATTGGTGTCTAAACTCAGTTTCAAAACCTTTGAGGTGGATTTTTCCAACGTTTTCCGCTTTCCACGGGCTTTCCGGTGTCTCTTTCAACCAATCGATGCCGTTATCTGTATTTCGGATAAAACCACTGACTTTCGCCAATATTTTTTCATTCTGGAATCGATAGCCTAATTCTGATGAGATGGCAGACTCAGGAACCAAGTTCGGATTTCCAATTTCCGCAGGACTCACGTAATACAAATCGGTGAAAGTCGGAATTCTGAAACCTTTGGAAACCGCGCCGAAAACTTTGTGATTAGGATTGAATATAAAACCAACGTCCATCCCAGGATAGAAGAAATTCTGACCCGAATAATTTGCCCAACTTGCGCCCGGATTGACTTCTAATTTCTGATTGAAGAATTTGAACTGGTGGTCAAAAAACACCTGCGTCACATCCCGTTCTCTGTCGCCCAAATTACTGCTCGCAAGAAATTCTTTTCTGTAATCCACGCCAATTCCCGTGGTTCCAAGTGACGATTCATAGGTTGCATTTACCGTTCCACCGACATTATTTCCGACGTGCATATTTCTGTAATAAGACGGATTTTGGCGAATAAAAAGATACATATCCTGCCCTCTTCGCCAATAAACACTGGAGTTGACAGATAGTTTTCCAAACCTCTGCTCATACTGCAAACTCACCACAGAAGCCTGCGTTTCCTCATATTGATTGATGGCGGTTGGCGACGCATAGAAGCCATTCGCCCCAAATTTCTTCTCAGAAAAACCAGCCTGCAAGCTCAGACTTCCATCATTCAGCTTCAATTTGTTCTGATAAAAAAAGTTTCTGATTTGATAATCTGTATTGAATCGGTAACCGTCCGAAGCACCATTGCTAATCGTAAAAAGATTCGTAAATTTTTCCGAGCCAAAGGTTGCAGAAGCCGACAAATCATAAGTTTTGAAATCACCACCTTGCGCTTTTACCGTCACTTGCTCTTCGGATGATGATTTAGTGACGATGTTGATGGCACCTGCGTAAACATTCTGCCCATAGAGTTTTGCCGATGAACCTTTCATAATCTCCACCCTTTCCACCGCCGAAATATCAAACGGAAGGTTGAAAGTATTATGTCCGGTCTGCGAATCATTCATCCTGATGCCATTTACCAAAATCAAAACCTGCTCAAACGAACTTCCCCGAATCGTAATATCACTCTGAACACCATTTGAACCTCGCCTTTTGATATCCAACCCCGAGTGGAATTGCAACAATTCATCGATGCTGGTCGCAGGACTATTCTGGATTTGTTGCTTGGTGATGACCGTCACATTTTCGTTCACCTCATTATAGGGAATGGATAAAAATCGACCCTGCAAATTCACCTCATCGATTTCGTTTTCCTTATTCTGTGCAAATCCGTTGATTGACAAAACAACCATTGACAAAGCCGTTATAATTTTCTTCATAGTTTAATTTCCTTTCAGATAATTGGCGGCAAATATAGAAATAAGGCTTGTTTCACAAATCAATTAATGAGGAAAATTATATGATTAATAACATCAGACTTTAGCCTAATGTTTTGAACTGTAGACAGCAGCTTTATCTGGCTCAAAAGTGTCTGAAACAGGTCATACAAGTATCTGCAATAGGTTGTGTAAGTGCCAAACGACACTTACGCAAGTGTTTGTCGGCACTTCGGAACCGCCTTTAGCCATTGCCATAAGTACCTAAGGGCGCTTATATAAGTGCCTGCAACCAGTTAGGTAGGTGGTCGCCGGCACTTCGGAACCTGTTGCAACTACTTGCAGAACCACCCTCAACCATTTCTGAACTAGGTAGCCACTGGTTCGGAACCACCTTTAGCCGGTTAGTCAAGTGGTCTTGGGTGCTTCGGAACCGGCTGCGACTATTTGCATAACCACCCACAACCATTTCGGAACCACCCATACCCCCTTCGGAACCACCCCCTTGGAGATTTATGAATACGCTGTATCGCCCTACCACAAATGGATTCCGAATGTTTACTGATTTTAATTTAAAAAAATATTTTGTCGTGACATTATTAGAAAACCTCATCCTTTTGCGACTTAAAAACACATGAAATGCAATTCCAATTTGCGCCTTTGCGTTAAAAACTGCACCATTAATTAATCCAAAATCATATTCCAATTCGATATAATTTTCCGTAATTTTGTGGGTCTCATTTTTACTATGGCTACAACAACCGACATCGATATCAAGAAATTTCTTTTCGTTAAAAACGCACACCTTAACAACCTGAAACACATAGACGTTCTCATCCCAAAGAACAAACTGATTGTGATTACGGGCGTCTCCGGGAGTGGAAAATCTTCCCTGGCTTTCGACACTATTTATGCCGAAGGACAGAGGCGTTATGTGGAAAGTTTGAGTTCCTATGCGCGTCAGTTTTTGGGTAAATTAGAAAAACCAAAAATTGATGATATCAAAGGTTTGGCGCCATCTATTGCGATTCAGCAAAAGGTGATTTCGTCCAATCCGCGTTCTACGGTTGGAACTTCCACAGAGATTTACGATTATATGAAATTGTTCTTTGCGCGAGTTGGCCGAACTTATTCCCCGATTTCCGGTGAGGAAGTGAAGAAAGACAGCGTGACAGATGTCATTGATTTCATTAAAAACTCAAAGAAAGATTCGACGTTTTTGCTTTTGGCTCCTCTGTCATTTGATGCGGAGAATTTTGCCGAGCAACTGAAAACCTTGAAAGTTTCCGGTTTCACAAGATTGGAAGTCAATGGAAATGTAGCCGGAATTGAGGATTTGGAGAGTTTCGGATTTGTGCCCGAGAAAGATATGACGATTAATTTGGTCATCGACAGATTCAGTTACGAGGAAGATGAGAGTTTCCTTCAGAGATTGGCGGATTCTATCCAAATGGCTTTCTACGAAGGTCACGGCTACTGTTCTTTGAAAAATACAGACACCGAAAAAGTACGGGATTTCTCGAATAAATTTGAATTGGACGGCATTGTTTTCAATGAGCCTACTGTTCATTATTTCAGTTTCAACAATCCTTATGGCGCTTGTCCGACTTGCGAAGGTTACGGAAAAGTGATTGGAATTGATGAAGATTTGGTGATTCCGAACAAAAATCTGTCGCTTCACGAAGATGCAGTCGCGTCCTGGCGAGGTGAAAGCATGAGCGAATGGAAAAAGGATTTCATTAAAAAGAACAAGGACTTCCCTATTCATAAGCCTTACCACCAGTTGACCAAAGAACAGAAACAGTTACTTTGGCGAGGTGACAAAACGAAAACGTTCCCGAGCATTGATAATTTCTTCAAAATGCTGGAGGAAAATCTTTATAAAATCCAGTACCGCGTGATGCTTTCGCGCTACCGTGGGAAAACGCTGTGTCCGACTTGCGAAGGATTAAGATTAAGAGAAGAAACGAGTTGGGTGAAAATCGACGGACACAATATCCAATCGTTCATCGAATTGCCTTTGGATGAATTTCTTCCGTTAATCAAAACTTTAAAACTTAACGAGCACGACCGAGAAATCGCCAAACGATTGACTTACGAAATCGAAACCCGATTGGAGTTTTTGACAAAAGTTGGTCTAGGCTATTTAACCTTAAACAGAACTTCTAATACACTTTCCGGTGGAGAAAGTCAGAGAATCAACTTGGCAACCAGTTTAGGAAGTTCGTTGGTTGGTTCGATTTATATTTTGGATGAGCCGAGTATTGGTCTGCATTCCAGAGATACAGAAAATCTGATTGGCGTTTTGAAACAACTTCGAGACCTTGGAAACACCGTAATCGTTGTAGAACACGATGAAGATGTGATGAAAGCAGCCGACCACATCATTGATATTGGACCGGAAGCTGGTTATCTCGGCGGAGATTTGGTTTTCAATGGAAACTATGAGGAAATGATGAAATCCGATACGCTCACCGCAAAATATCTGAGTGGCGAAATGGAAATTGAAGTTCCTAAAAAACGTAGAAAAACCAAAGAATATATCGCCATCAAAGGTGCGCGTCAAAACAATTTGAAAAACATCGACGTGAATGTTCCATTGGAATGTTTGACTGTCATTACAGGCGTTTCCGGAAGTGGAAAATCGACTTTGATGAAAGAAGTGATGACAAACGCGATTCAAATCCAACTCGGAATGGGTGGTAAAAAAGCGGATTATGACTCCGTGGAATTTCCTTCAAAACTGATCCAGAATATCGAATTGATTGACCAAAATCCCATTGGAAAATCGTCCCGTTCCAATCCAGTGACTTATCTGAAAGCGTACGACGATATCCGTGACCTTTTTGCGAAACAAAAATCCGCGAAAGTTCAGGGTTTGAAACCAAAACATTTCTCCTTCAATGTGGATGGCGGACGTTGCGACGAATGTAAAGGTGACGGGGTTATCACAGTTTCAATGCAGTTTATGGCGGATATCGAGCTGGAATGCGAACATTGTCACGGCACACGTTTCAAAAAAGAAATTCTGGAAATCAAATACGACGAGAAAAATATCTCGGACATTCTTCATATGACGGTTGATGAAGCGTTGGAATTCTTCTCAGAGAACCATGAAGAAAAAATTGCAACCAAAATAAGACCTTTGCAGGACGTTGGTTTGGGTTATCTTCAACTCGGACAATCCTCTTCTACCCTTTCCGGCGGTGAGGCGCAGCGAGTGAAACTGGCATCTTTCCTTGTAAAAGGTTACACGACAGACAAAACGCTTTTCGTCTTTGATGAACCCTCGACAGGATTGCATTTCCACGACATCAAGAAATTACTGAAATCGCTTCAGGCTTTGATAGAATTAGGACATTCTGTTGTCGTGATTGAGCATCAGCCGGATATTATCAAAACGGCAGATTACATCATCGACATCGGTCCGAATGCCGGAAAATATGGTGGTGAGGTTGTTTTTGCCGGAACACCGGAGGATTTGGTGAAAGTGAAAGGGTCTGCTACTGCGAAGTATATTGTGGAGAAATTATGATAAAACCGTTTTTATCTTATAAATTGATACCAATGCACAGATTGTATTGGTATTTTTTATTGAAAATAATGTTAATCATTCAAAATAATTTACAAAGTCTGTTAAAAGAAAGTTATTATTAATTGATGTTTATATAATTTAGTCAATAAATAAAACACAAATGAAACTGAAATTTAGCATTCTGACAATTATTCTCATTAATCTTTCAAATGCCCAAATACAAAATCCTGGTTTTGAAACTTCAAGAAACAATTCGCCTGACAAATGGAATGTGAAAAATGTAGATTCTTACGTTTGTAAAATCGATAATAGTCAGAAATATCAAGGGAAGACTTCTTTTAAGATAACTGGGAATTCTATTAATACCAAAATATTCCAGTCCTTTTTCCAAAAAATTCCTCTAAGTGGTAAGGGAATTCGCAAAATCGAAATCAGTGCCTACATAAAATCTGATAACATCACTGGAAATATCAATTTGTGGACTCACATAAATGATTCTAATGATAAAAAAATTGATTCTGGACATTCCTATTCTCAGGACAATAAAATAATACCTAACCAAGATTGGATAAAATATTCTCTCCAATTTATCATTGATGAGAATGCAAAAAGTTTAAAAATCGGAGGATTATTAGCTGGTTCAGGTAGTGTTTCGTTTGATGACTTTGAAATGAAAGAAATTGCTTTGTCCGATACAAAAGCATCAAAAGTTGCCTCAGATTATATAGAATACTTTAAAAATTTGATTAAAACAAAATCTATGTTTCGGGACAAAATAGATTGGAACATTGTGGACGAAAACATCAAAAAATTATCCATAGGAGCAGAAACCATTAATGATACAAAACCGGCAATACAATATATGATGAATGTATTGAAAGGTTCCGGAGATATTCATTCCTTTATCGTCTCGAAAAAAAGTACAGAAGCAAAAAAGACAGTAAATACAAAAGGAATAGAACCAGAGTCCAAATTAATCGATTCCAAAATTGGTTACATTATGGTTCCAGCATTCAGCACATCAAACACAGAAGTCGGAAATCAGTTTGCATCAAAAATCAATGAAATGATAAAGAAACTGGATTCCGAAAACGAAATTAAAGGTTGGGTTATCGACTTAAGAACCAATACTGGTGGCAGTATACGTCCTATGATAGTTGGACTTGGAAGCCTTGTTGGAGAAGGAACTTTGGGATATTTCATCACTAAAGAAGAAAAAGTTCCTTGGATACTGGAGAATGGAAAATTTGATATGAATAGAATCACTCAAATGTACAAACTAAAAAATCCAAGTTCAAAAATTGCTATTTTAATTGGAAAAAAAACAGCAAGTGCAGGCGAAGCTACTGTAATTTCATTCATTGGCAAAAAAAATGTGAAACTTTTCGGACAACCGACCAGAGGTTTAACATCGGGAAATTCAACTCACCCATTAAGCGATGGGCGAAGCCTTGCTTTGGCAACTTCTTTTGAAATGGATAGAACCGGAAAAGAATATCGTGAGCATATAAATCCAGATATTTTTGTAGAACCAAGCTCAGATAGAGATTCAGAATTAGAAACTGCAAAAAAATGGATTTTAGAATAGATAAGTAAAATCATACTTATCCACAAAAAAATGTGGATAACTACGAAACTTTAACATTCAGTTTACATTTCGTATTGTTTTTCTTTCTAAATTTACATCAATAAGATTAAGAAAAACTTTGTGATAACTTACTTATTTTCAATCAGAATCAATCAAACTAAATTTGATATAAAAATCAAAGGATAGCACCGTCGGCTATCCTTTTTTGTTGTTGTTTAACTAAAAAAATGAGATGTCTTTATCTATTGAGCTGGCTCCTAAAGAGTCGGTTCTTTTGTGCCCATCAAATATAAAAGACTGTCTCTTGCGAAACAGTCTTCTCCTTTTCACTTTTAAAATCTATTATTTAGCAGCATTTACGTTGATGCCAATTTCGATGTCTTTGCTGATCATCCATTCAGCCGGGTCCGTTTCGTCTGTCCCGAATTTGATTCCCCAATCGGTTCTTTTTACCGTAAATTTAGCTTCTACAGCCGCTTTACCTTCCGTTACAGTCACTTTTGCAGGGAAAGAAACATTCATAGTTTTTCCAAGCAAAGTCAGGTTTCCGCTCACAGTTTTGTTAGAACCCGCTACAGCATCTTTTGGAAGTTCTCCAGCCAAATCTGCTACAGACGTGATTTTGAAGTCAGCAGTTGGATTTTTGGTTACGTTGAAGAAATCTTCGTTTTTCAAGTGTGCTTCCAGGTCAGCCGGCTTTTTGTCCGCTTCAGTTACAGACGCTGGGTCTACTTTCAAAGTCGTCATATCGATTACGAAATCTCCCGAGGTCACAGCATTGTCAGCAACTGTTATTTCGCCAGATTTTAGGTTCAAAGTTCCCCATCTTGGTGCGAAACCACCTTTGTGGAAAGCTTTCCAGTTCACGTTGGACGTTGTCAAATCTACTTTGTAAACATCTCCGGTTTTCGCCGCAACTTCTTGCGCGTCTTTCACAGTTTCTTTTTTGTCATTACAAGCAGTGAACAATAATGCGGCTCCTGCAAATGCCAATACGGTTAATTTTTTCATAGAAAATTATTTTGATTAAACTTTTTTAGTGCAGCAAAAATAAGACCTTAAACAAAGAACAGACGTTGATGTACATCAAGAAAGGTATCGCTTACATTTATTTGGGCAGCTTTTCCGCCTTCCACTCCCGCTATTTTTTGCCCTCGCCAGATTGCAGCCGCAAAAAAAATGAGCTCCGTTCCTTTAGATTTGTAATAATAAAATATGATTGGGAAAATATTAAATTTAGAAAGAGAAAAG
>NZ_JAPFHB010000016.1:0-72262 GCF_059803555.1 Chryseobacterium sp. TB1-D10
ATTCCGAACACAGAAGTTAAGCCCTCTAGCGCCGATGGTACTGCGAAAGCGGGAGAGTAGGTCGCCGCCAGTTTTTTTAAGCTCCTCATCATTCATTTGATGAGGAGCTTTTTTTGGTATATACCCATAAAGGATTATTGAATTAGGGAGTTGCTTTTAGTAGAAAAAATGAAATAAACTAATTCAGTTTGAAAAACTTGAGAAACCACTCAAAACTTAGTAATTATTAATTTTGTTATCTAAATTTTAATAAGACAGATTATGTCAGAATTTATCAGAATTTAATTCTTTAGTATTAATGAGAAATAGCAATAGAATAATTTACTTTCGAAGGTTGAAATGCTTAGGCATCTAGCTTTTCGGCAATTGCGATAATTAGAATATTATGTAGAATTAAATGGATATTTTATTAAACGAAATTTTGGTTTAAGAAATATTTAGATATTAAGAAAAAAGAGAAGCGCTGTAAGCCGGATTCTGTCGAGACTTGTTATTTATCTGCGTCTTACATTGCTGCAAAACTTTAGCTGATTACCCCTCGGTTTTCAGAACGAGCCGCTCCTATTTTCATTACTGAAAAGAACCGATATACTTATCATTGCACCGCATAGAGTTTACCTGGTTTCACTACAGCCGAACTGTACTTGCTTTCTGTTGCACTTGTCCTACTCTCACGAATGGCGGACGTTATCCGCTATGCTGCCCTATGGTGTCCGGACTTTCCTACCCAGAATGAATCTGAATCAACAAGTCACGCTTCTCTGAACAGCAAAAGTACTCAATTCTACCTTAATTTTTAATCATTTTTTTAGATAAAATATGCGCTCCTTTTTTGTATACATTGATAGTATAAGTTTGAGTATTTAATTTAGAAATATCAATCTTATCCTGCTTACTAGAATTTATAGTTTGTTTCTTAATAAGCCTACCGGAATTATCTAGTATTTCCACATCAATTTTTTCATTGAATATCGATTTGCTTTCTACAATGATGTAGTCTTCGGCTGGATTTGGATAAAGAATAAAATTGTATTCATCACTTTTTATATCAGAAACACCGAGCTGTGTTTTGTTAATCGTCCATGTAATAGTGGAAAGATGAATGGTACTGTGATTATTAGTCCTTACCATATCCGTATTATCATAAACGCTAAAGAGAATATTATTTGTTCCTAAGTTAAGTTGAGAGGATTGTATCGTAATATTACTTACGTCTGTAGCGACATTAGCATTATTAAGTTTCCATTCATTTTTTAATGTGTTAGGAATTGGGAAGATTAAATTGACTGATAAATCAATCACCTGGTTTGTCGTTATCGTAGCAGAATTGGACGGCAGATAACTATCAATAGGGTTTTTGACAGTGTGAATTTTTTCGACCAAAGTTTCCTTACAAACATTACAAAATTGCCTGTTCAGATAACGCATCTCACAGTTTTGATGTGGACGATACCATGCCGTATTTTCTGCAAATTGATAGATGCCAACATTTCCTGTATTCAGCCAGTTTTTCCAGCGGATTGTTTCAGGATCAAGCGTTTTAGTCTTATTTGGAGATTCGCCAGAACCAGAAAACCAATATTCATCTGCCAATTTTCCGAATGAATGTCCCAACTCGTGATAAGCTACATCCGGAGCCTGCTCGTTTCTTGACAGGAAAGCATAAGTTCCTCCACAGCCACCATACTCGGTATCATTTCCTAAAACCAAAGCGATATCAAACTCAGGCATATTTGCAGCTAATGTCTGGGTTACTTTATTCACGCTACCGTATATACAACGATGTGTTCCGGAAGTATCGTAAGATGTACTCAGATAATTATTGGGATTGGAAATAGGAATTACAGGCTCCGTAACATCAGAGGCTGTTCCCGGGTGCTTTATACCACTTTCTAAAGAAATCACTTTGAGTGCATAGACATTGAAGTAATTTTTGTAATTAGAATATGGCTGCTTATTCATCAAATAATCTGAGACAAATGTTGCATCTGCCAAAAAGGTAGATTGCTCAGAAGCAGTGTAACCATCGCCTAAAATTACCAAATTGATTCTTTTGTCTTTGGTTCCGTTTTCTAAAAGTGGAATCAAATCAAATAATTGTGCATTTGCTATATTAAAAAACAAAAAAGACAGTAAATAAAAATATTTCATAGTTATAATTTTAGAGTGAAGATTAAAAACGATTTATCATTTTCGGATTTATGGATTTCTAATTTTGAGATATTCCCGGAATCATTATAGCGATAGAAAAATTCAGCTTTGGATAACTTTCCGATTTGCTTTTCCATTGAACTTTCGGTGTAAGATTCAAAAACAGGAGATAATGGATTGTCAATAATTGATGTCTTAAAGATTTGATCATTTTTGTCAAACAGAATTATTTTATAAAAACTGTTGGTGATGTCTTTTGCAGTTCCAAAGTCTTCATTCTTGAAAAATCCTTCAGATACTTTTTTATCTGTTAATTGCACAATATCTTTTCCATCAGCAGATTTTTCAACTTCGAAGAATAGATAGACCATTTGAGGCTTAACATTTTCATTTGTCCTTTGATTTTCTGCTGAAGAATGAACTGCTGATTGATTTGTGCATGCCAATATCACAGTCAGAAGGGAATAAAAAAGAATTTTGTTAGTTTTATTAATGATCATGGATCAAATATAATAATTAATGTCTATTTAAAATCCAAATTACTTATCAATTTGATAATTTTTAATCTGAATGGTTTTGATTATTACATTAATAAGTGTTGTTTCACAAAAACGGAATAAATCCTTATCTTCGTTTCCGGAATGGAGAACAAACAGAAAGCATTTTCTAAATTAATAAAGGATAATCAAGGGCTTATTATCAAAGTCTCGCGCCTTTATACCCATTCTCTGGAAGATCAGGAAGATCTTTTTCAGGAAATTGTGTTACAACTTTGGAAATCCTACGACTCATTCCAGGGTAATTCAAAAATTTCGACGTGGATGTATCGTGTGGCTTTGAATACGGCGATCACATTATTCAGAAAAAAAACAAGACAGCCACAAACCGATGAATTGCAGGATTTCCACAGTAAAGATTATCTAGAAGATAATGACGAAAAACAACAGCAAATCTCTTTACTTTACAAGGTTATAAAGCTTCTGCCAGACGTAGAAAGAGCGATAGTGATGATGTATCTGGACGACGAACCTTACAAAGAAATTGCTGAAACGCTGGGGATAACAGAAGTGAATGCCCGCGTGAAAATGAACAGATTGAAGAAAATTTTAAAAGAATTAATGATAAAGCATGCCTAACTCAGAAGATTTTGATATCGATTCTCTAAAAAAAACCTGGCAGGATCAGGAAATTGCTGATGATTATGATCAGAACGAAATCGAATCTATGCTTAACAAAAAATCCAGAAACTACGTCAAGTATATTCTGTGGATCAGCATTGCCGAATTTGTAATCTTTGGATTAATCAATTTCTTGGCGCTGTTTTCTACAGATTTTCAAACGGATTTTACAAGTATTCTTAATAAGCTCCAGATCAGAAATCAAAATGAAGTTGAGTTTTCATTAGATAAAATTTATTATTTGATGAAGATTTTCAGTTTGATCATAACCGGAATTTTCGTTGTAATTTTCTACCTGAATTATAAAAAAATAAATGTAGAGTCCAACCTCAAAAAGTTTATCACTCACATCATCCATTTCAAAAAGACAGTTAATCTCTTTATATTCAGTAATATATTTTTGCTGATCCTGTTCATCGGAAGTTTCACAAGTTTTTTGGTCTTTACCATCAAGAAACAAAATATTCACGTTGATAATCCTACTTTCTGGGGATTGGTAACCGGTGTGGTTTTCAGTTTATTAATCTGTATTATTTTGATTTTGCTTTATTACAAATTAGCGTACGGACTTTTATTAAAAAGATTGTCTGTAAATCTGAAACAACTTGAGAAAATCGATTCCGAAAAAGCTTAATAAATGTCATAGAATATTGATTATCATTAGACTAAGATTTCAGACATTTTCCTTATCTTTGCACCCAATAAAAGATCTTTGAAATGCTGGGAAGAAGACAAATCCGTGAAAAAATTGTAGAATCGCTCTATTCTTATTATCAAAACCCGATTAGGTTTGAAGTTGTTGAGAAAAATATGTTCTCAGAAATCAACAAAATCTACAATCTGTACATCTACACACTCAACTTTATGGTTGGTCTCAAGAGTTTGACAGAGGATCAAATAGAAATTGGGAAAAACAAATACATAAAAACTACGGAGAACGAAAATCCAAATCAAAAATTAGTAAGAAACCAAATCCTGATTCAGTTAGAAGATAACGAAGAAAGACGAAGTTTCTCCAGCAAACACAAAGACTTGATTTGGGATTCCAATGATCCGATTTTGGTAAAAACTTTTCAACGTATCAAAGCTGGAAAACGTTACCAGGATTATATGGAAGACGGTGAAATCTCTTTCGAGGATGATCAAAAATTCATTGGTAAACTTTTCCTAAGATATGTTGCTGAAAACAGTGATCTGCACGACAGATTCGAAGAAAAAGAAATGTCATGGGCAGATGATCTTCACATTTCAAATTCTATGATTCAGAAGACTATTGGTTTTATGAAAGAAAATGAACCTTCTCATACACTTATCAAAATGCTGAAAGACGATGAAGACGAGGAATTTGCAAGAAAACTTCTAAGATCTTCTCTGAACAACTGGGAAGAATCTGAGAAAAAACTGCAGGAACGTTTGGTGAATTGGGAATTGGACAGGATTTCTCTTTTGGACAGGATCGTTCTGATTGCAGCCATTACAGAGCTTGACCATTTTCCTCTTACAGCCTCCAGAATTATTATTAATGAATATATTGATATATCCAAAGTCTACGGAACCGAAAAATCCAATATCTTTATCAACGGTGTTCTGGACAAATATACTAAAGACACAAACCGAGTATAATTAATTTCAAAATAAATCTATATGAAATCAATCAAAATTATCGTTATCGCAGCACTTTGCACATTAGCTTTTTCTTGTAAAAAAGAAGAAAAAACTTTGGATCATATTCCCGGAGAAGATTCTGCTCAGGCAAAAACTGTGGTTGAAGCAATGTCTCAGGAATCTGTAAATCCTGAAGATGCAGCCTTGGTAAAAGAAGCGCAAAGCAAACCATTGACAACTATTGCCTTCAGCGAAACAGATCATAACTTTGGCGATATCAAAAAAGGAGAAAAAGTAGAACATATCTACGAAGTGACCAATACAGGAACAAATCCTTTGATCATTTCTAACGTAAAACCAGGTTGCGGATGTACAGTTCCTGACTTTACAAAAGAACCGATCTTACCAGGTAAAAAAGGGAAAATTACATTACATTTCGATTCTACAAACTTCGATGGCGCTGTTAACAAAGTGGCAGATGTTTTCGTAAACGTAGAAAAAGCACCAGTAAGATTGACATTCTCAGCTAACATTACTCAATAATACAAATTATGCTAACAATATTTTTACAAGCCGCAGCGCCTCAACAATCCATGATGCCGACGATGATTATGATCGGGTTGATGGTCGTGGGATTTTACTTCCTGATGATTCGTCCTCAGATGAAAAAACAGAAGCAGGAAAAGAATTTCCAGGAAGCTTTGAAACCAGGTGCAAGAGTAGTGACTACGTCCGGAATGCACGGCAAAATCTTCAGCATTGCAGATGATGGAGTCGTAATTGAAACTTTAAGTGGAAAACTGAAGTTCGAAAAAGCAGCTATTTCTAAAGATTTCACCGCTGCAAGATTCCCGGAAACTTTCGGAGAAATTAAGAAGTAAGAATTTTTATAAATAAAAAAAGGAGCGAAATTATTAAGTTTCGCGTCTTTTTTGTGAGGTAAATTTTAAAAAGCTAATAACCAAAAGTAGTTAGCCAAAAGCGAATTACTTTGTTACATTATCAATGAATTCCAAAATAGAATCTTTGCTCCAATCCATCGAGCTATCTTCCTTTTTTAGGATTCTTCCGTCTTTTCCAATCAGATATGAAGTTGGGAAAGCAACAGGTAAAATTTTAGGGTCTAATGGACTTTCTGCAATATAAACCGGAACCGTATAATTATTTTCTTTCAGGAATTTTTTCACATCTTCCTCCTGATCTTGCATCGCAATCAGGGCAAATTCCAATTTATCTTTTTTCAGGTCATATAGTTTCTGAATCGTAGGCCATTCAGTTCTGCAAGGTGGACACCAGGTCCCCCAAAAATTCAAGAACAAAACCTTTCCACGCAGGTTTTTCAGATTCGTACTGGTTGTGTTGATACCTTTTAAATCAATATCCAAAACCTCATCAGGAAGTAAGGTTTCATTATTGATTTTCGACACAGTAGGACTCATCGAAATTTGTTCTGAGACAAAATCACGAAGCGGTTTTATCAATGAAAAAGCTGATAAAACAACGACTAGAACAATATAGATTATATTTTTTTTCAGAAAATTCATTTTATTATAAATTTAAATTTTATTGAATTCCTTTGTATTCAAAATAGTTTCCTTTTTTTTGATAAACCAATCTTTTTGAGGTCACTTCTCCCTTCTCATTAACAAAAGGAATATAAATAGAATTCGATTTATCATCAAATGTAATCAATTCCAAAGGACGTTCCGGACGATTGACAACGCTGAAAAAATCAAAAGAGGACTCAATTCTGTTCAAAGTTTCTTTTTTAGTTTTGAAGATTTTATCCGTATCAATCAATTTTGAATTTTCTATTCTAAAAGCTTGAACGGCTTGCGAAGCATCTTTCGTAGAAAAAATTCCGTTGGAAATTATGAGGTAATATTTTTTATTATTAAGGTTGACATCAAATATATTCGAAACAAAATAAGCATCACGATCAGAATTATTTGAAATCGTAACAACTTTTCCATTGGATTGAAACTGAATAATTTGTGCGAAATTTTTCATTGTGCCGCCCATTTGGGTGTCCCAAGAATAGAATCTCAATTTACCATCTTTGGAAGTCGCAACCGACAAACCTGACTCTTTTTTAACTTTCTGAAAATCGTAATTAAAAGTTTTCGGATTTTTAGAAAGAAAATCTTTAAAGGTCTCGAAATAATCTAGTGAAAGATTTGCTTTTACTTCCGAGTCTTGCTCATTCGATATTTTTCGATATTTATCAATGAAAAAATTTTCTGTCTTGGGCAAATTTCCAACCTGGGAAAACGCAAAATGCGAAGTCAAAAAGAATAATATTAAAAAGAAACTTTTTTTCATTTTTTTTAAATGATTTCAAGAAGTTCTGCAATGGTATCGAAACCTCTGTTTTTCGCATAATAAGTCTGCAACTCCACATAGAATTGGTCTTTTGTGAATTCCTCAGGATTCGCTTTATGCTTATTCAGAAGTTCGGTTCCGTGTTTTGGTCTCGGTCCCCAATGTGCAATCTCGTTGAAATTTTCATCAAGGAAAATCACAATTGGAATCGACTTTCCGCCGTTTACCAAATAGTTATCAATCAAACTTGGTTCCTGGTCACGGTAAGAAATCCTGATTTCGAATTGTTCAAAAAACTTAACCACAACCGGAATTACCTGACTTGCATCGCCACACCAGGATTCTGATATAATTAATATTTTCCCATTGAAGTTTTTCTTAGCTAAAGTTGCAACCTGTTCAGAGTTTGGAAGATATTTTTCCCACATTCTGTTCATTCTCTGGATTCCCAATCTGTAATATTCTGCATAATCTGCTTCGTGTGAGTCCGTCGGATTTCCCAGTCTTTCTCCAGCATTTGTTAGATAATCTGTATAAGAAACAGCGTTGTCCCAAAATGATTTGATGTCCATTATATTTTTCTGGTTTTATTAATTAAATACATATCTGCCAAAACAAAAGCCGCAAGACTTTCCACAATCGGAACCGCTCTCGGAACCACGCAAGGGTCGTGTCTTCCTTTTCCTTCTACGGTCACAGATTCGCCATCTTTATTAATGCTTTCCTGCCGGCGAAGAATCGTAGCAACTGGTTTAAAAGCTGCCCGGAAATAGATATCCATTCCATTCGAAATCCCACCTTGGATGCCGCCGGAAAGATTACTTTTTGTAGTTCCATCTTCGTTGAAAAGATCATTGTGTTCACTTCCTGTCATTTTCGCACCACAAAATCCACTACCATACTCAAAACCTTTGCAGGCGTTGATATTCAGCATTGCTTTTCCCAATTCGGCGTGCAGTTTATTAAAAATCGGTTCGCCCAATCCAACCGGAACATTCTTGATAACACAAGTCACAGTTCCGCCAATCGTATTACCTTCTTTTTTGATTTCTTTGATTCTTTCAATCATTTTCTCCGCCGTTTCCTCATCGGGACAACGAACGATATTACTTTCGGTTTTAGAAAAGTCCAAAGCCTGATATGGTTTCTCACAAAATATTTCACCAACCGAAGAAACATAAGCATTGATTTCAATCTCGGGAAGAAGTTGTTTTGCTAATGCACCTGCAACAACCCAATTCAAAGTTTCACGAGCAGAAGATTTTCCGCCACCACGGTAATCACGGATCCCGAATTTCTGATCGTAAGTATAATCGGCGTGACTTGGACGATAAGCTTGGGCAATATGGTCGTAATCTTTGGAACGTTGATTTTCATTTTCTACAATGAAACCAATTGGCGTTCCTGTAGATTTTCCATCAAAAATTCCGGATAGAAATCGAACTTTATCGCCTTCTTTTCTTTGCGTAACAATCGCAGATTGTCCGGGTTTTCTGCGGTCAAGCTCCAGCTGAATTTTCTCTATATCTATTTCCAGACCAGCAGGAAAATTGGTAATAATTCCGCCATAAGCTTCTCCGTGACTTTCGCCGAACGAAGAAAGCGTCAAAAAGTTTCCTAAAACATTAAACATAAATAGAAGTTAGATGTGAGAAATTAGAGGTTAGATTTTAAACTAAATATATTTTCTAAATGCTCTGATTTCTTAAATAACAACAAATTTACGGATTTTAAAATGTATTGATATCTAAAATCTGACTTCTAATCTCTATTTTTACGATATGAATTTCAACAAAACGGTCTTGATTCTCGGTGCCAATTCGGATGTGGCGAAACAATGTATTTTGCAATACTTGGAAAAAGGATTTTCCATCATCGCATCTTCCAGAAATCTGACTTCTTTGGAAAATTTCATCAATGAAAATCAATTAGATAAATCAAAAGTTGAAATCAAATTTTTTGATGCAACGGGCTTTTCTTCGCATCAAAAATTTTATGATGAATTATCCATCAAACCAAATATAGTTGTTTACGCAGCAGGTTTTTTGGTTGAAAATCAAGAAGCTTTGAAAAATTTCGAAGGCACTTTTGAAATGATGAAAACCAATTACATCGGAGCAGTTTCTATTTTAAATATTATTGTGACAGATATTAATAATAAAAATTTAGAAAGGATTATTGGTTTGTCATCTTTATCAGGTGTTCGTGGGCGGAAAAGTAATTTCGTTTACGGAAGTACAAAATCAGCTTTTACACAATATTTAGCGGGACTTCGGCAAGAACTTAACTCAAGAAAAATTAAAGTCAATGTTTTGGTTATCGGTTACATCAATACCAAAATCAATGCTGGTTTGAATTTGAACAAATCTTTATTAATGGAACCGGATTATGTGGCGAAACATATTGTGAATGCCGGAAATTCATTCTCCATCGTTCCGAACTGGAAATGGAAAATCATCTATTGGATTTTGAAATTGTCTCCGGAATTTCTTGTCGCGAAGTTACCATAAAAAAAGCGAAGAATATTTTCTCGCTTTCTTATTTTAATATGTTTTCAAAACTCGTTTTCGATCACGTTTTTCAATATAATCCAAAACCGCTTCTTTCGTTGTCAACCAGTTTCGGCCTTCTTTGAAAGCATCAATCTTGCCTTGCCTTGCAAGCAAACTCACATATTCCTGACCGTAGGGTAGCTTTTCTTCCTCAATGATGTTAGAAATAGGACGGTAATCATCGTAAGTATTGTTGAGTGAACCGAGATAAATATCCAAACTTCTTTCCAAGGCTTGCAAAATGAGCAACACGATTTTTGCGTAATTTCCGTTGTTAGCAGAATTCAAAGCATCATAATATTTTTTTCTGTCATTTTTAAGGATGATTGCAGGCGGAAAACCTTCTTTCATCAACAGCAAATTAAAAAGCAAACGCGCTGTTCGTCCATTCCCATCAAAAAACGGATGAATCCAAACAAAACGATGATGAAAAATGGCAGATTTTAAAATGATATTCATTTCTGAATTGTTTGTCCAATCTGTCAATTCCGTAATGTATTCGTCAATCTTCAGAGCATTTGGCGGAACAAAATTCGCTCCGGAAATCCGAACGCCAGAAGTTCTGAAACGACCTGCAAAATCTTTTTCAATTTTCTGAAGAATCAATTCGTAGATATTCAAAATATCGGTTTCCTTCAAAATATAGTTATCCGATATTAAACTTTCTACCAATTCAATCGCTTCTTGGTGATTTACGGCTTCAAAATGTTCTCGCAAAGATTTTCCTTTGATGGTAAAACCTTCTTCGATAACCATTTTGGTCTCCTGAAGCGTCAAAGTATTTCCTTCAATACTGTTTGAATTGTAGGTCCATTCTATCATCAGACTTTCCTTAATGCTCTTCAAGGCGTAAGTTGGAATTGGGCGCAACTTGTCCAACTCAGTTTTTTTTTGCTGAATTCTTTCGAGTTGTTTTTCAAGGCCTTCAAAGTGATATGGATATTCTTGCCATTTCATACCACAAAATTACAATTTAATTTTTAATATCGGTTAAAATTAAAAATGGATTTATCCGATATTAACATTTATTTTTGAGAATAAAATTTACTGTAGAGATTTATGATAAGCCAACGCAATATGGATTTCAAAATAAGAAAATCCTTCGCCTAATTCCTCTTTGATAGCTTTTAAGGATGGAATGTTTTGAGCTTTTGCAATTTCAATAATCGGTTCTATCTTGCTCATATCAATCAATTCGTCAGCTTCTATTTTTCCAATGGCAACAAAATTTGCCAAATGATTTTGAATGGTGTTGATAGAAAGATTTCTGATTTTAGCGATTTGTTCTACATTGTTTCCGTCTTTGTACAATTCAAAAGTCGTCGCAAAAGTTCCAGATGTCTTCGTATTGGTATTTTTAGGTTCTCGTCTTTTCTTCGGTTTTTTCTCAACAATTTTACTACTCAAATGATGAACGTTGCAATAATCTAAAATAGTTGGAAGAAATATTTCCCCATATTTTTCAATTTTAAAAGCACCGAAACCGCTTATCTGACTTAATTCTTCTTTAGTATTGGGAAGATAAGTTGACAATTCCAGCAAAGTCGCATCTGAGAAAATAACATACGGCGGCACATTTTCTCGTTCGGCGATTTCTCGTCTTAAAGTTCTTAGTTCCGCAAATAAATCTTCATTTGCATCAAAGTCTGGAGCTGAATATTCGTTCTCAACTTCAGCAACAATCACGGCTTTGGCTTGTTCTTTTACTTTTCCGAAGGTGACTTTTTTATCTTTAAATAAAACCAATTTGCTCTCTTCATTCAGTTTTAAAACCGAAAATTCTTCATTTGACTCACTCAAAAAACCATTAATCAACAATTGTCTTATCAAGTTTTGCCAATAATTTTTATCCTGATTGTTTCCAATGCCGTAAGTTGGCAAACTGCGCATATAGTCTGTGATTTTCACACTTTTGGAACCTCGCAGAAAATCGATGATTAAGTTTTTTCCGTACCGTTCTTTGAGTCTAAAAATCGCGCTCAATAATTTTTGAGCATCAGTTGTTGCGTCCCAAGTTTCAAATTCACTTAAACAAAAATCACAGGAATTGCAGTTTCCATCGTGTTTTTCGCCGAAATATTCCATCAGATATTGTCGTCGGCATTTTTGCATTTCGGCAAAGTCGGACATTTGTTTTAGCTTCTGCAACATCAGTTCAGATTGCTCCTCGTTGCCTTCTACCATTGCAAATCTCCTCAATTTTATCACATCAGCAAATGAATAAAACAAAATCGCTTCACTCGGCAAGCCGTCTCGCCCAGCTCTTCCCGTTTCCTGATAATAACTTTCGATATTTTTGGGTAAATCTGCGTGCATCACAAAACGGACATTGCTCTTGTCGATTCCCATTCCAAAGGCAATCGTAGCAACCATTACCCGGGATTTATCCTTCAAAAAATCTTCCTGAACTTTCGCTCTTTCCACGGAAGAAATTCCAGCGTGGTAAAAAGCGGAATTGATGCCATTTTCTCTCAGATTATTAGACATTTCTTCCGTTCCTTTTCTCGATAAACAGTAGATAATTCCCGAATCGTTCGGATGCTCATTGAGATATTGAATGATATTTTGGAAGACAGATTGTTTTGGCTGTACAAAATATTTGATATTCGCTCGGTCGAAAGAAGAAATCAAAACCAACGGATTTTGAAGATTCAATTGTTTGATAATGTCTTTCCGCGTGATTTCGTCTGCACTTGCCGTCAATGCGATGATTGGGACGTGTGGAAATTGCTTTTTAATTCCATTTAAAAATAAATAATCCGGACGAAAATCGTGACCCCAATGCGAAACACAATGCGCCTCATCTACCGCGAACAAGGAAATATTGACCTCATTCAGCAATTTTAAAAACGCACCATTATCTGAACTCAATTTTTCTGGCGCAACATATAAAAGTTTGAGCTGACCGTTTTTTAATTGATTTAAAGTTTCATTTTGCTCAAAAACAGACATCGAAGAATTGATGTACGACGCAGAAATTCCGTTCACGCGCAACGCATCAACTTGGTCTTTCATCAAAGCAATCAACGGAGAAATGACGATGGCAGTTCCTTCCAAAACCAATGCAGGAACTTGGTAACAAAGCGATTTTCCACCTCCTGTTGGCATCAAAACAAAGGTGTCTTTTTTCGAAATTACATTTTCAACTGCGTTCGCTTGCTCGAGGCGGAAACTGTCGTAGCCAAAATATTGTTGTAATATTTCTAATGGAGATTTCATCATTTAAAATTTTGTGTTTTAGTAAAAATAATAAAATTCTCCTTTACCGATAAATAATATTTGATTGGATTAATCCTACTTCCTTATCTATCCTTGGAAATTGTCTTGAAATAACTTTATAGGTTATGATTGTATCTGTAGGAAAATGTTCGATTTCAACAAGTTTTAAAGGTAACGTTTTTTTATTTTCTAAATGAAGAAAACCGTAAATTTCCTCTTTAGTCTTTAATCTCTCTGCTGAAATTTGAAATTTTTCCAATTTACTAGGATAAAATTGTTTGAGAATTTCATTTTCGTAATAAAATTGATTTTCTATTTCGACTGATAGGATTTTGTTTTTGGTTAGTGTGCTTTCGTATTTTTTTTCAACTAAAATATCAGGCACAGTGAATGCTACGATGATGAGAATTATTAATATTGAAGCAACATTGTGATTTGTATATAAGTTGTAATCTTCTAAAATTGGATATATATCATTAACGCGTCTAAAACCAATAGCTTTTACAATTGGAAAGATTGAAATTATTAAAGATATAATTGCAATATATCTCAAATAATATAAAAATAAAATCGCTGTTTCCATAACAAAAAAGCGAGAAAAAAATTCTCGCTTCTAATTTATGATTTTAAATCTAATTTCAATTCTAACTCCGTAAGCTGTTCCTGATGAATCGGCGCCGGCGCATCAATCATCACATCTCGCCCGGAATTATTTTTCGGGAATGCGATGTAATCTCTAATCACTTCATTTCCATCAAGAATTGCGACCAATCTATCAAATCCGAACGCCAAACCTCCGTGAGGCGGAGCGCCGTATTTGAAGGCGTTCATCAAGAATCCAAATTGCGCTTCGGCCTCTTCTTTTGAGAATCCTAAAAGATCAAACATTTTCGATTGTAAATCTCTATCAAAAATTCTGATAGAACCACCACCAATTTCGTTCCCGTTCAAGACCAAATCGTAAGCGTTGGCTCTTGCTTTTCCTGGGTCAGTTTCCAAAAGGTGAAAATCTTCGGTTTTCGGAGAGGTGAAAGGATGGTGCATTGCGTGGTATCTTCCGGACTCTTCGTCGAATTCCAACAATGGGAAATCTACAACCCAAAGTGGTGCAAATTCGTTTCCTTTTCTGAGTCCGAGACGGTTTCCAAGTTCCATTCTCAAAGCGGAAAGTTGCGTTCTCACTTTGTCTGCGTTTCCTGACATTACGAAAATTAAATCTCCAGCTTTTGCTCCAAATTCCTCTGTGATTTTCTTTAAATCTTCTTCAGAATAGAATTTGTTGACAGAAGAAGTTACAACGCCATCATTTTGAAATTTAATCCAAACCAATCCTGTTGCGCCAATTTGTGGGCGTTTTACCCAATCTACCAATTCGTCGATTTGTTTTCTGGTGTAATCTGCAATACCTTCAACATTGATTCCGACAACCAATTCTGCATCGTCGAATATTTTGAAATCTTTTCCTTTTGTTAAGTCATTCAGTTCGTGAAATTCCATTCCGAAGCGGATGTCCGGTTTGTCGTTTCCATATTTCTGCATCGCATCGGCGAAGGTCATTCTTGGGAAATTTCCGAATTCGTTTCCGGTAATGTCTTTCAAAAGAACTTTCGTCATTCCTTCGAAAACATTCATAATATCTTCCTGCTCTACAAATGCCATTTCGCAATCGATTTGGGTGAATTCCGGCTGTCTGTCGGCTCTCAAATCTTCATCACGGAAACATTTCACGATTTGGAAATATCTGTCCATTCCGCCAACCATCAACAATTGTTTGAAGGTTTGTGGCGATTGCGGCAATGCGTAAAATTGTCCCGGATTCATTCTGCTCGGAACCACGAAATCTCTCGCTCCTTCCGGAGTAGATTTGATTAAAACCGGCGTTTCAACCTCGATGAAGCCTTCTTCGGAAAGATAATTTCTCACTTTCTGCGCCATTTTGTGACGGAAAATCAGTTTGTCTTTTACCGGATTTCTTCTGATGTCGAGGTATCTGTATTTCATTCTCAATTCTTCGCCGCCATCTGTTTCGTCTTCGATGGTGAAAGGCGGCAGTTGAGATTCATTTAAGATTGTAAGGTTTTCAACTAAGATTTCTACGTCGCCCGTTGCAATCTTTGGGTTTTTGGAAGTACGTTCGATAACGGTTCCTTCAACTTTGATGACGAATTCACGGCCTAATTTCTTAGCCGTTTCCAAAAGTTCTTTGGAAGTCCTGTCCTCGTCCAAAACCAATTGGGTTATTCCGTAACGGTCTCGCAAATCTATCCAAATCATAAAACCTTTGTCGCGGATGGTTTGTACCCAGCCGGAAAGTGTTACTTTTTCATTCAGATTTTTCAGCGTCAGTTCGCCGTTTGTGTGTGTACGGAACATTTTTTTAGATGTTAGATGTTAGACTTTAGAGATTAGACATTTAGTCGTCCAATTTCCGAGTGCAAAGATAATAATATGAATAAGGAAAAATACAAAAAAAGACATAATTGTCCATATTTGTATCCAAAAGTATGAATCTTGGCGAAGCGCGTGAGGGATAGTAGTGGATATCCTTTTTTTGGCGGATGGAATGAGCGGATGGAAAAAAAGATAGTAACGGATAGCCCGGCCCGAGCGGTGGAAAAAGCGTTGGCGAGGGACACGCCCTAATTGTTGGTGGTCTCGGAATATTGTTGTAATTTAGTGGAAATCAAATATTTAATTATTATGGGAAGAGGAGACCAAAAATCTACCAAAGGAAAAATCGCGCGAGGAAGTTATGGAAAATCCAGACTTAGAAAAACCTCGAAACCTGTAGTAGTGGCGGAAAAGCCAGCAAAAGAAAAGGCAGAACCAAAGCCGAAAGCGACCAAAGCGAAGGCTGAAAAACCAAAGGAAACGGAAGAAAAATAAAAAATCGGGCTCGTAAATTTTACGAGCCCGATTTGTATTTGTTATGTAATTATTTATTTTCCGAAAAGTCCGCCTAGCAATCCGCCAAGTCCGCCTTGCTGAGATTGTTGTTGTTGATTTCCTCCTCCTAAAACGCTTCCAAGAATATCGCCTAATCCGCCTCCTTGTGATTGCGTTGCGCCACCAAGTACGCTTCCCAAAATATCACTCAAAGGATTGTTGGATGCCTGAGATTCCTGAGCAGAATTACCAAGAATTCCACCAAGTAGATCTCCCAATCCACCGCCAGAAGTGACGTTGTTGGCTTGTTTTTGCTGACCGATGTAACCCATAATCACTGGCGCTAACATTGCTAAGATTGGACCGATTTTGTCCATAGAAATTCCGGTGTTTTGAGACAGTTGGTTTTCTACATTTGCTTTTTCACCGCCGAAGATGTGACTTAAGATAGAATCTCCTTCCTGTTCTCTGTCGAGTGCTTGTGCAGGATTGTTTAATATGCTTCCGTCGTGGTGTTTGTCGAGGGTTGCATTTAGTTTGTCTGCTTCGTCAGAATTTTCTGATTTTTTCTTCAAATAGCTGATGACCAAAGGTGCTGCAACTATCAAAAGTGCAATAATCTGATTTTTGCTGATTCCGAATTTGTTCTCAGCTTGTTCTGCAACCTGGTTGCCTGTACTTCCTGTGATAAGGTCTAATAAACTCATAATTTATGTCTTTTGTTTAAATCAAAGATAAAAAAAATGAGAGATATCTGTTATTAAAATTTTTAAAGTTTACGAATTTCCTCCATCGATTGGTATTTCTTCCGAAGTTCTATAAACTCTCTGGATGATTCTTTCAGAACGATGATATGATCCTTTGTCTGGCCATCTCTTAGTGTGAATTCTATACAACCGATATTGTTGTGAAGCCAGGGAAGCATGTAATAAGTGAGCCCGTCTTTGTATAGTTTTTCTTTATGGAATTTCTGCCCTTGAGGCGTTAAAGAAACGATATAAAGACTGCAAATGTAAAATATCGGAATTAAAACGGGCGTAAATCTTAGTTTTCTGACAGCATATTTTGAGCTTAATTTTTTTATCCCCGAAGCAATAAGCAAAGTGAAAACAATGTAAAAAGGAATAAAAAAAACATAGTTGTCAGAAACTGCATAGAAAGTAGCAAATCCTAATGTGAAAAGTGAAGCCGTGAAAAGAAAAAGAGATTCTGTTTTGAAGTTTTTGTATAAATAAACGATTCCTCCAACACTGAACAGAATAAAAACATTAAAATTATAGATCAAAAATGCAGTTGCTTTAACTATATCTTTCACCAAATCCATAAAACTCTGGTCGAAGGTATCTTGTACCCAATGTCCTTTTTTTGATGCGAATACAAATTTTGGCTCAAAGTTGTGAAGACTGTTTACGAAAAACATGAATGAAAAAAACAGAATGAACAATATCAAAGAAATATATGCTTTTTTTCGATCAGATCTTAATAAATAAAGCAAAACAAAATACGCAGGAATCAACATAATATTCTGAATATGAGACCAGAGACTCAATCCCAATATGACACCAACAATGACAATGTAATTCTTAGAATCATTCTTCAGCGATTTCACAGAATAAACCAGAAATAAAATAATCCAAAGCGCATTAAAAGTATAAACCTCCACAGTTTCCGCACTTCGCCAAAAAGTAAAAGAAAAGCCAAAAATGAAGGTGGACATGACAGCAATCCAGTCTTCTTTAATGAATTCTTTTATCAAAACAAAAACTAAGCTTACAGTAATCGCAGCCGGAACGACAGACATCATGCGCGTTACAAAAACGCTGTCCGCACCCAGAAATTTTGTAAAAAAAATAGCCGTGTTGATATAAAGGAAATGCGTAAGCGGCATAAAATCGGGCAAAAATTCCCGTTTTTCTACATCCAGAACAAATCCAATACAGTCTCCAAATGATATTTTGGAAAAACTGCCGGCATAATAAATAATGAAAAAAGTAATGAAAATTAAAAAGGCGGTAGTTTTTTTGGTCATAGATTAATTTTTAAAAATCGGAACATTGCTGCAAGCCTCGCCGAACATCAGGGATTTTACAAGCGGTTTCAGCTGTTCCACCAATTCCACATACGCATTGTTTGGAATCGATTCATCGCTGCAGCCTTTTACCAGAACACGTTTGTCTCTCAGTTCGGAAAAATCATAAGTTTGGATCGCGTTGTGCATCAGCAAAACTTCCAGATCTTCACGGTTTCCGAAAACCACTTTTTTTGCTTCTTCTGTCACTTTGGAAGTGATTAGGAAATACGCCCAAAGAGGAATGATCACATCCTCAGAACAATAGATATAAACGTATGCATCCCTATAAAGTTCCGCATCTATATTTTTGATTTTTTCACGGAAGTCTTTTTCTTTCAGGATCATCCCTTCCCAAAGAAAATCCTTGATGTCGATTCCGATTCTTTTACCTTTTGGAAAAAGATCAGTAATATCAAAATTCACCAATCCACTTCCTGCTACTTTATTTACAATCTCTTCCATTTTTTAAAATTTAATAATTTTCAGGAGCTTCATCCCGCTATCCGCTATATCTTTTTTGTCTGGTAAGATTTGTTATCAATATAACATTTCCAGAAAGAAAAAAAGGATGCCGCTACTATCGGGGCTATGGGATTTGTCAACCAATCAAATTTTGTCAACTATTACACTTTCCCAATCCCAATAAACCAAAATGATTTATTTTTGTTCAAAGTTAAGAAATTCACAGAAAAAACTTAATTTTAAAAATCTATCATCCAAACTCGAATAATCTAAAATCCACACTTTGAAATATTACATCATAGCAGGAGAAGCTTCCGGCGATCTGCACGCTTCCAACCTGATGAAAGCCATCAAACTTAAAGATCAAAATGCAGAATTCCGATTCTGGGGCGGCGATCTGATGCAGAAGCAAGGCGGGACTTTGGTGAAGCATTACCGTGATCTCGCATTTATGGGTTTTCTGGAAGTTGTTCAGAATCTGAAAACCATTCTTAATAATATAAAAATCTGCAAAAAAGACATTCAGGAATATAAACCCGATGTTTTGATTTTGGTAGATTATCCGGGATTTAATTTGAGGATTGCGAAGTTTGCCAAAGAATTGGGAATCAAAGTGATCTATTATATTTCGCCGCAACTCTGGGCCTGGAAAGAAGGCCGCGTGGAGACCATCAAAAAATATGTGGATGAGATGATGGTTATTCTCCCTTTCGAGAAAGATTTTTACAAAAAACATCAGGTTGATGCTCATTTCGTTGGCCATCCGTTGCTTGATGCGATAGAAGGATTGCAACCGGTTGATATTCAAAAATTTAAATCAGAAAATAATCTCAATCAAAAAGAAATTATAGCACTTCTTCCAGGATCCAGAAAACAGGAAGTTACAAAAATGCTGGAACTGATGTTGTCTGTCAGAAGTTATTTCACCGATTACCAATTTGTAATTGCCGGAGCGCCAAGTCTGGAGAAGGATTTCTACGAGCAGTTTGTAGATGCGGATGTTCATTTTGTTTCCAACAAAACTTACGATCTTCTGAGATCTTCAAAGGCCGCTTTGGTAACATCCGGAACGGCAACTCTGGAAACAGCTTTGCTCAATATTCCCGAAGTAGTTTGCTACAAAGGAAGCCGAATCTCTTACGAAATAGGAAAAAGACTTATAAAAAATATCAAATATATCTCTCTGGTTAACTTAATTATGGATAAAGAAGTTGTGACAGAATTGATTCAAAACGAATTGACTAAGGATAATCTTGTGAAAGAACTTAATAAAATCCTTAATACAGAAAAGCGTAATCAGGTTTTGAATGATTATGAAATTCTTAGATCAAAATTAGGCGGAAGCGGCGCAAGTAATAACGCAGCAGAACTCATTGTAAACTCAAAATGATGGATAAAATTAAAATTCAACTTCAAAAAATAGAATCACTTCTGCCAAAAATTGATGTGACGAATAATCGAGTTTCCAAAGCATCGGTCGGCTGGCATCTGGAACATTTGTTATTGATTCTGAACTCCAGTCTGAAAGGTTTGACAATGACCAATCCGAAAGATTACAAACCGAAATTCGGCATCAAGAAATTTATTTTTCTGAATTTTGGATTGATTCCGAGAGGAAAAATAAGAGCGCCGAAACAATTCATTCCATTAGAAATTCCAACTCAGGAAAGCATCTCTATATTGCTGAATCTGGCAAAAGAAAGATTAGAAGCTGCGGCAAATCTTCCGGAAAAGTCATTCATCACACATCCGTTTTTAGGCGATTTTGATAGGAAAACCACTTTAAAATTTTTATGGCTTCACAGCAATCATCATCTGAAAATCGTTGATGATATTCTGAAAAATTAAAACACACACAAAAACACAAATGAACACCAATGAAAACACAACCTTTACTAATATTGCTGATATGCTTTATTATCGGCATTCTTTTTCAGGAGTACCTGATTATGAGTCAGGGTGTCTCTACTTTATTCTTAATAATCTCGGGAATTTCCCTATTTTCAATATTAATTAGAACGACATTTTTCCAGCGTATCAAATATTATTGTTTAGGACTTTTCTTTTTCTCGATTGGGATATTTGTTCACTTGTCAAATTCTGATAAGCCAGAAGTTCCGCAACTTAACTCAAAAGAAAACATCGTCTTTCAACTCAATAAAAAACTGAACTCCAATGAAAAGAACAGACGTTATATTGTTGAAATCTTAGAAATTCCTTCGAAGGAAATTAAAGATTTTTCGCCAATTAAAACTGTTCTCAGCATTCCGAAAGATCAGGAATCATTAGACTTTAATCATTTCTATGATGCGGAAGTCTACATTCATCGGCCTGAAGATATTAATAATGATTTCCAGTTTGATTATAAAAAATATCTGGCAAGACAGGAAGTTTACCTGCAAGCTTATTTACCAAATGACATTCTAAAAACTAAGAAAACAGAAACTTCTTTTCCTGACAAAATCCGACAAACCCGTCTCGAGATTCTCAACAAGATCAATCGATCACCACTTTCGCCAAAGGTTCAGGAATTTTTGAAAGGGATTATTCTATCAGACCGAACTGAGATGGATAAAGAAACGGTTAGAGATTTCAATGAGACAGGATTGGTCCATCTGTTGGCAATTTCCGGTTCTCACATGGTCATTATTTTCTGGATCACATTGTTTGCTTTCAATCAAATAATTCCGGTTAAGTTCAGGAAATTATCAATCATTTTGAGCTTAGTTTTCATTTGGAGTTTTGCCGTTTTTATAGATTACGGAAGTTCGGTCATGAGGAGTTGTCTTATGATCACCTGCTATTACATTATGATTTTGTTGCAGCGGAAGCCGGATCTTTTACATTCGATAGCTTTGTCGGCTTTCATTCTTTTGATTATCGATTCTCAGCAACTTTTCGAAGTTGGTTTTCAACTGAGTTATGCCGCAGTTTTGGGTATTTGGTGGTTGTCGAATCCGATTAAAAAGCTATTCAGAAAACCAAAATATTGGGTAGAGAATTTTTTATACGAGATTTCGGCTATGACTTTCGCTGCACAGATTGCGACTTTGCCTTTGGCGGTTTATTATTTTCATCAGTTTTCTTTTGTATCAATATTTGCAAATTTGCTGATCATTCCACTTTCAGAGTTGATTATTGTTTCATCTTTATTAATGGTCATTGCGATAGCTTTTGGGATGAAATATCATTTCATTTATCAGATGTTCGATGCTTTTATAATCAATGTTCTGAAAACTATTCACTGGTTTTCTGGCTTCGAAGCATTGATGAATAAAAATCTTTCCTTGAATTTATTGGAAATGAGTGTTTTATTTTTGGCAATTTACTTTCTGAAATTTCTCATCAAAGATGTCTTGAACCTAAAATATATTTTTCGTTTCAGTTTTTGTCTCCTGTTATTTTTTGGTTTGAGAATCGGTTTTAATGCTTATAATTTTGAGAAAAAAGAAGTTTTGGTCTACAGTTTCTATCAGGATAAAATCATAAGCGTAAAGAACAAAGGCAAAATCGTTTTCTGGCTGAAGGATAATAAGAATGAAGGAAAAATAATAGATTTTGTGATAGATCCTTATCTGATTTCGAGGCGGATCTATAAGTGTGATATTAGTTATTATCCTGAAGATGCCGAAGCTTTTGTTTTTGAAGGAAATAAATATATATTAAGATAATCTGAATTATAATATTTATTAATTGACTACTAAATTGTAGCTCAGTCGCAAACTATTTTATAATCATTCTAAGGACAAAAACAGTTAATTTTATTACGTGAAAAAATGGATTTCCATATTATTGCTTTCTCTGTATTTGGTTTCAACAACTGAACTCAATCAGCTTTTGAAATTACCAATTCTAATAGAACATTACAATGAGCATCACAAACTGAATCCGGAAATGACCGTGCTGGCCTTTTTAAAGGCACATTATGATCATCCCGCAAAAGATGCAGATTATAAAACAGACAGGAAGCTTCCTTTTATAATGCATTCTACAATTTCTTTGGTTTTCACCATCAATACAATTTTCAAGTTTGAGATGACAGACAGTCATTACAAACATTATAAAGTTCACAAATTTCCTTCTTTTGATGAGAATTTCTTTGTCAAAGGTTATCTTCACTCCATTTGGCAGCCGCCGAGACAAGCCTGATTTATTTTTTTTCTGATTTTTTCTAAATCTCAGAAAAGCAGTTTCTATACCTATGTCTGGATATTTCTAAATATTCAGGCTTAACTGATATACAATTCAATTTAAAAACGATGAAAACAACATTCACAGCCACACTTTTGGCTCTGTTCTCCCTATTCGCAAACGCGCAGACACGATTTGAAAACGCAAAAAAAACCGCATCCGAACAAAACGAACTGATTTTGCTTAATTTTTCCGGTTCAGACTGGTGCATTCCGTGTATCAAGCTGCATAAAAATATTATTGAAACCGATGTTTTTAAGCAATTATCAACAGATCATGTGTTAGAATATCTCAATGCCGATTTCCCGAGAAGCAAGAAGAATCAGCCTTCTGCAGAGATCCAGAAAGAAAATGCAGCTTTGGCAGATCTGTACAACCCAAAAGGTATCTTTCCGTACACAGTTTTATTAAACCACGAAGGAAAAATTCTGAAAACCTGGGAAGGTCTTCCATCGGAAGATGCGGTTGTCTTTAGTAATCAGATAAGAGAATTTTATCAAAAAAATAAATAATGCTGAAAGAATTTCGCAAGTCCCAAAAGCTGATGGGAAATATCTTTGAGATCACCGTTGTTGATGAAGATGAAACGGTTGCTTTTGGACATATAGAAGCCGCAGTTTCAGAAATTATAAGGATTGAGAAGCTCCTGACGACTTATAATGATCACAGCCAAACCAATCTGATCAACAGAAATGCTGGTATACAGGCTGTGAAAGTAGATGCGGAAGTTTTTCATTTAATTGAAAGAAGTCTCAGAATCAGTGATATTACTGATGGTTATTTTGATATTTCTTATGGTGGAATTGATAAAACCTTCTGGAATTTTGACCGCGAAATGAAACAGCTTCCTAATCCTAAATCGGTAAAAGAACATCTGAAACTGGTCAATTACAAAAACATCATTTTAAATCCGGAAAATCAAACCGTTTTTTTGAAAGAAAAAGGGATGCGAGTCGGCTTTGGCGGCATTGGTAAAGGTTACGCTGCGGAAATGGCGAAAAGAATCCTTCAGCAAAGGAAAGTAGTTTCAGGCGTCGTAAATGCCTCCGGCGATTTGACGACCTGGGGAACTCAGGCCGACGGAAAACCTTGGACCATTGGGATTGCTGATCCTGATAATGCAGCACTTCCGTTTTCTTATATGAACATTACCAATACTTCCGTAGCAACGTCCGGTAACTACGAAAAGTTTGTGATGATAGACGGTAAAAAATATTCCCATACCATCAACCCCAAAACAGGAATGCCCGTTTCGGGAATCAAAAGCGTGACAATCATTTGTCCAAACGCTGAGATTGCCGATGCAATGGCAACGCCTGTTACGATTATGGGAGTGGATGCAGCAATTGGTCTCGTGAATCAGATCAATCATTTAGAATGCATCATTATAGACGATCACAACAAGATTCATTCATCTAAAAACATTAATTTCAAATGAAGAAAATATTAATTAAAACACTTGGAGCCATTTGTCTGCTCCCTGTTATAGCGACGCTGGATTCCTGCACAACAGTAAAAGAATACGAAAAAAGTAAACTCAACGATGCAGAAATGGTTCTTGGCAACAGGACAATCGAAAAGACGGAACTCAGTTTCCAGTCTTACCGGGAAGGTTCTTCGGGTGCTAATGCCGGCAAAGTTGGCGGTGGATGCGGATGCAATTAAAATCATAATTACTAAACCTAAAATGAATTAAAATGAAAAAAGTAATTATAAGCATCATCGCTCTATTTGGATTTTTCAACGCTCAGGCACAGGAAAATAACAATACCGAACCATCCAAAAAATTAAGTCTGGATGAGATCAATCTCGTATCAAGTTATTACAAACAAGACGGAAACAATTCTGCAGTTACCGGCGGTGTAGGCTCAGAAAATCTGACGGATATTTCCAATGCTATAGATGTTGTAATGGTGAAATATGATAAGAAACTAAGGAAAAATAAATTCACCTTCGATGTTGGGATAGACCATTATACCTCTGCCTCATCAGATATGATAGACCTCAAAGCTAACTCTTCTGCCTCTAGTGCGGATACAAGAATTTACCCTTCACTAGGCTGGAGCCGGGAAAATGAACAGAAAGGAAGTACAATAATGGCCGGCGTTTCATATTCCGGTGAATACGACTATCAGTCCATAGGTGCTAATATAGGAATCTCGCAGAAAACGCCTAACAGAATGGGAGAGTTCACTGCCAAGTTTCAGGCTTTTATGGATCAGGTAAAACTCATTACCCCAATAGAGCTAAGAACTGGAGAAAATGCTGGAAGCAGTGGGAGAAATACGTATGCACTTTCTCTGTCTTATTCTCAGATTATCAACAAAAATTTCCAATTGGAAGTAATGACAGATGCAGTTCAGCAGACAGGATACCTCAGTTTACCTTTCCACAGGGTTTATTTTACGGATGGATCTGTTCATCAGGAGGCTTTGCCGGATAAGAGATTCAAGCTGCCTTTGGGTGTAAGAGCCAATTATTTCTTTGGAGATAAAGTGATTTTGAGAGCCTATTACCGTTATTACACAGATGACTGGGGGCTGAGATCCAATACAATCGGGATAGAAACGCCTGTGAAGATCTCGCCATTTGTTTCGGTGAGTCCGTTTTACAGATATTATTCTCAAACCGGTGCCAAATATTTTTCGCCTTACCAGCAGCATACGGCTTTTGATGATTTCTATACCAGCAATTATGATCTTTCAAAATTCAATAGTAATTTTTATGGTGCAGGCATTCGTATCAATCCGAAGAATGGATTATTTGGAGTTGAGAGGCTCAATATGCTTGAGATCAGATATGGGCATTACACCAAATCTATTGGGATGCAATCGGATATTATTTCTTTAAATTTAAGATTCAAATAACTTTTAAAAATGTCAAAATGATGCATCACCAGTTAGAAAAACATTATGTCAACAGAGTAGGCTGGCTGCGTGCTTCGGTTTTGGGAGCGAATGACGGTTTGCTTTCCACCACAAGTATTGTCATTGGCGTTGCAGCTGCAGACCCAAGCCGTGATGCAATTATTCTGGCAGCTCTGGCTGGGATGATAGCCGGAGCAATGTCTATGGCAGCAGGAGAATACGTGTCTGTAAGCTCCCAGGCCGACACAGAAACAGCAGATCTGGAACGTGAGAAAAATGAACTGGAGCAGATGCCTGAAATTGAACTGCGAGAACTAGCAAAGATCTATGAAAAAAGAGGGGTGAGCAAAGAAACCGCTTTGCAGGTTGCAACAGAACTTACTGCGCACGATGCTTTGGCTGCGCACGCACACGATGAATTGGGCATCAACGAGATCACTCAGGCAAAACCATTTCTGGCGTCCGTTGCATCATTTTTTTCTTTTCTTGCAGGTGCATTGTTGCCGATGATCTTGGCAATATTTGCTCCTGAAGATGAGATGGTCTATTATCAATATGGATTTTCAATTATATTCCTGATGGTTTTGGGCGCTATATCAGCAAAAATTGGTGGGTCAAATATCAAAAACTCAGTTCTGAGGATCTGTTTTTGGGGGACCGTTGCGATGATTATTACCGCTTTGGTAGGACATTTTTTCGGGTCTGTGAATTATTAGTGATTTGATAATTTTTAAGTTGTAATGATTTTAAATTTAGAGTCGTTAAAGACGTCACAAAAAAACAACCGCATGTTTTCCTTAAAACATCAAGACCTTTTTGTCAAAACATCAAGAGGTTTTAAGGAAAACATCAAGTTGTTTTCAGAGATGGCAGAAGTACTATTTTAAAAACTCACGTGTCTTTCCAAAAAAACACACTTGAGTTTTCATCAAAAGACACGTGTGTTTTAACTAGCCTGTGTAAACGTCCTATCCATCGGACTTGCCAAAGGTCAAAAATTTCATCAAAAAGCAACAAAAAATCCTGAATTTCTGGTTCAGGATTTTGCTGTTTTTTTAAGTTCCATTAAACATTATTTCTCGAAATTTGAAGTCAAATAAAACCTAACATCTAACTTCTGGCATCTAACATCTAACATCTAATAACTATTTCACTTTCGGAGCCACTTTTTCTCCAAATAATTCGATGGATTTCATCATAACATCGTGTGCAGGATCACCCACGTCCATATGTCCGATAAATCTTGTCAGGCCAAATAATTCTTTCATTTCAGCTATCTTATCAGCCACCTCATCTGCACTTCCTATGAATAGTGCGCCGTCTTTGCTTCTTCCGCCTTCGTACTGCTCTTTGCTGTAAGGTGCCCATCCCCGGCTTCTGCCAATTCTGTCCATCTGGGATTTATAATTGAAGAAATATTGGTCAATATCCTTTTGGTCATCACTTACAAAGGTGTGGGAATGGATGGCAATCTGCATTTTGCTCTCGTCGTGTCCGGCTCTCAGATATTCCTGTTTATAGAAATCGATGAGGTTTTTGAACTGTCTTGGCATTCCGCCGATGATGGCGACAATCAAAGGTAAACCTAATTTTGCAGCTCTCAAAACAGATTCGGGTGTTCCGCCAATAGCGATCCATATTGGTAATTTACCATCATTGTAAGCTCTTGGGTAAACTGTTTGGTTTCGCATTGGCGCACGAAGTTTTCCGCTCCAGCTTACATTTTCTTCATTATTGATTTTCAATAATAAATCCAATTTCTCTTCAAAAAGCTGATTGTAATCTGAAAGATCATATCCATACAAAGGAAAAGATTCGATAAAGCTTCCTCTTCCGACAAAGATTTCCGCTCGCCCTTTTGAGATTAAATCAATCATTGAAAAGTCCTCATAAACCTTCACAGGTTCTGATGAACTTAATACCGTTACACCGCTTGCTAATTTGATGTTTTTCGTAATGCTTGCAGCAGCAGCCAACAGAATCTCTGGTGAGGACACAGCATAATCTTCACGGTGATGCTCGCCCATTGCGAAAACATCTATTCCAACTTCATCCATCAGTTTTACCTGCTCCAGGATCTCGTTTAGTTTTACGCTTGCATCTCTATATTTTCCGGTTTTGGTGTCCAGAGCAACATCTCCGAACATCCCTATTCCTAATTCCATAATAGTCTCATTTTTTAATATAACAAATCTACGCTTTCAACTTTTGATTGGCATTGATGTAAGGTAATTATGAGTGATGAATGATAATTGATGAATGATTTTTTTATTAACTTAAATTTTTAGAACTACATTTAATTAGAAAAAGCCCCAGAAAAATCTGAGGCTAAAAAAAATAAAAAGAAGAAAAAGATTTATTTTACAATCACTCTCTTCACATCGCCATCCGAAGTTTTTACCATATAAACGCCTGTGGAAAGTTTTGAAGTATCGATGGTCAAAGCATTGCTTTCTTTACCCAGTAATTTCCCGGACATATCGTATAATTCGTAGTCTTTGGTTTTATTGAAATAAAGTGTATTTCCTTTATTTACAAGATTCGGGAAGATGTTGAATGTCGCTTTTTCAGATTTCACATCGCCAGTTGCAAGAGTTGGAGAAAGAACCAATTCATACATAGAAAGTGTTCCGCTGATTTCATTGGCAACAATCACATAACCTTTTCCTGTTGCTGAGTTTTCTGGAGCAATGTAAGTTATGCCTTCCGGACCGTTGTCGCCACCGTAAGCGGTTGTCATTCTGGAATGTTTGTAATCTGTGAATGTTACGTTATTAGGATCTGTGACATTATAAACCATTACGCCTCCAGTTCTTTCCAAAGTAATGAATGCAAAAGTATTTCCTTTGATATTTCCAAGCGTCACACCTTCCGGTTCAGGGCCTTTTGCACGGCTACGGTTTTTAGCACCGTTAGCTTCATTATCTGCATTGAAAATCAAAGGATGATAAGCTGCAACGTGTCTTTCGAACTGATCGCCGCTGTCATAAACAATGGCTTTCGTATCCGCATTGAAGATGGAGAATGATCTTGCGCCCAAAGCGTGAATCTCTTCATATTCGTTGTCGCCGTCTGTGTTTCCGTTCACACTCGTCACCCGGAATCTTCCTAAATTATGAGAAGCTTTTAATACAGAAGCATTCGGGAATATTGTTGAATCTAACGCAAAACCGTTTGCACCAACCGTAGTTCTCTCACTGAAACCGCCAAGATCTTTCTCGTCGCCTTCGTTGGCTGTTATGATGTAGTTTGTACTTCCAACTTTTAGGTAAGCCATTGCATCAGGATTGTAATAAGCTTTTACCGGCCAGTTTGCGATCAGGATTTCACCATTGTTATCAGACGCATCGAAGCCATTTCCTGGAAGGCTCATGTCTTTTTGACCTAATCCCCAAATGTTTCCTAAAGTTTTCGTGGCTAAATTAACCTCAATCACAGCATTGTTCTCCTGACATGAAACCCAGGCTTTCTGGCTGTCTGCGCTGATGGCAATATATTCAGGTTCAAGATCCTGAGCAAATGTGCTGGTAGATTTTACTTTTCTCACGCCTGATGCGGCTAACGCTGCTTCCTGACCATTGAAACCAGCAAAGGAAATTGTCGTCACATTCGATTGCAGAAGATTTGAAATGCCTCCGGTGATGTCAATAATGCTGATAGAACCTTCAGGATCTACTGTGTAAGCATCGTTCGGTTCACCTTCGTTGGCAGTCATCACTTTTGTTCCGTCTGGTGTGAAAGTGATCATATCTGGTAAAACACCTACAGTGACTTGTTTCAGGAAATTACCATCGATGTCAAAGAAGACAACTGAACCGTTTTGTTGCGCATTGGTTCCGTTTGGGGAAGCTACTGCAATGATTCCGTTTTTCACTGCCACACTTGTGATTCCGCCATAAGGCAACATGTTAACAGTTTTGATGACACTTGGACTGGTTGGATTACTGAAATCAATAATATCAAAAACATCTGTCAAAGAACTGATCGTGAAAAGTCTTTGCGTTGTTGGATCGTGAACCACAATCTCTGTAGAACTGTTATTGTTTCCGGAAGGATCGAAGAATCCGAGATAGTTTAATTCAATTTGTTTTGATGCAACCGGTGCTTGTTTGTAATTATCAACAATATAAATTGTGGATGCAGCGTCACCGGAAATAGTTGCGCCAACTGGATTTTCAAGAGCTAGAACAAAATATTCTGCTTGCTGTTCTGCCAAAGTATCATCAATAATTGGAATGTTTACAGTAACACTCGTAATAGATGGCGTAATATTAATTGTCTGACTTGATAAAGTAAAATCACTGCTGTTTGCTGTACTGAAAGGCGCAGGTTTCACAACCAAATTTACAGTTGCAGTCGAAGGGTTTGTTACATTAATTTTGAATGCTAATGTTCCCGCGTTTTCATTAACCTTAATAAAAGTTTTATCCAAAGATATGCTTGTTCCGGCAGTTGTAAAAGTGGATGAGGTTGAAGAAGTCACCGCATTATCACTTGTATCCTCAACTGTATTCGGTTTTAAAGCTAAATAATAAGCTTGATTTGGAATAAGTCCGGCTGTAGGAATCACCGTAATTTTATTATCACTGAAAGCTGTTGTGAAAGGAACTGCATTTCCTGTAGCATTATTTAATCTTAATTCAACAAGATTTTGGGCATTTGCGTCAGTTATCGCAGAATTGTCGATCAGTCTTACATTTTCATTAAAAGTGATTGTAGGATTTGCTGTCGAAGCATTATTAATGCTGTTCGCTGGTGCATAAGTGACTGTTGGTGCCGTTGTGTCTGCATTTCCAGTCGGATTTGCATCCACTGTAAAATTGTCAAAACGGTTATTTCCTTCAACACCGCCGCCAGTCGCAGCAAATTCAACTTTCAGTTTGAAGTTTGGATTGTCGGAAACGCCTGTTATTGCTGAGAAATCAAAAGAGATTAATTGCGGATTGGCACTTTGCGGATTTACGGTTTGATAAGTAGTAAAATTAGTGCCGTCTGTAGAATATGACCAGGTTTGTGTTCCCGCTCCCGAGCCAGATCTTCTGGTTGTGAATTTTACCACAACATCCTTATAGCCTGTCGTTGGCAAATTAAATTTGATATTGCCATTAATTGGTAAATTATATCTCAAGTGCGTTCCGGAAGCATCACCGTTTCTAGCATTTAAATTACTGACATTGAAGTTTTGTCCAGTTCCTCCGGCAAAATCAATGAAAGTATCAACATCAACAGTTGTTCCTGTAGAAACCGCTGTCATAGAACCATTTAAAAGAGATACTGTAGGGGAGGTAATGGCTGAAACGGAAGCATTGTTGTTAAAGTTCCAGTAGTGAACCAAAGTTTGTCCCGAAGCTAAGCCGTGAAATAACGCAGCAATCGGCAAAAGACCTTTGAAAAGGTATTTGTTTTTCATTTTTACTTTTATTTTAGATTGGCGTAAAGATGAAAAATGTTGCGGGCTCGGAACTTTAAATGAACTTTAATTATTATTTAAGAAAGCTGGAAATAATGGTTGTTTTTAGAGCGTTTTTAAGTGAAAGTTAATCCATAGTTATCATTAAGGTAATTGACCTGGGGCTAAAAGTTATGCATCTTGCATGTCCTTATTTTCCTTCTATAACTTTGGTGTAAATGCTGTGAACCAAACCATCTGCCACAGAGATCTTTGGAACGTAAATATGTTTGATATCTGCCCACGTCATTACATTATTGAAGATTGTAAGGGCTGGAACTATAACGTCTGCACGGTCTTCACGGATTTGGTAATTGTGCATTCTCTCTTCCACAGAAAGTTTCTCCATCTCTTTCAGGTATTTTTTGATTACGGAAACAGGCATTGGCTTACCATCTTTGGTCTTGCTCATCGAAAATATCTTGTTGATATTCCCGCCGGAACCAATGGCCACAATCGTTTTTTTACTTTTGATTTTGTCTTTGATTTCGTCTTTCATATCATCCCAAATCGTGGGCGTTACCAATCCATTCAAGAGACGAATGGTTCCGATATTGAAGGAATGCTCGTATTGCATTTCATCGTTTTCATAGAAGGTAAGTTCCGTAGAGCCGCCGCCAACATCTACATACAGATAGGCAAAATCTTTATCAAGTCCTTCTGCGACGTGATTTTCATAAATTAAAGTTGCTTCTTCGTCGCCGGTAATGATTTCGATATCAATATCCGACTGTTCTTTTACGATATCAATGATTTCCTGTCCGTTTTTGGCATCACGCATCGCACTTGTAGCGCAGGCTCGGTAATGTTCGACTTTGTAAATCTCCATCAGTTCACGGAAAATCGTCATCGTTTTGATGACCATCTGCTTTCTTTCCGCACCAATTTCGCCCTTGCTGAAAACGTCAAAACCTAATCTAAGCGGAATTCTCAGAAGATTCAGTTTTGTAAAGTCTGGTTTGCCATCGCATTCTTTTACTTCATTGATGAGCAGTCTGGCGGCATTACTTCCTATATCTATAGCGGCGATTATCATTGTGGGATGGAATTATATTATAAATTTAAACTAAATAATTAGTATTTCTGATTTTTGAGATAATTGTAAGTCTCGATTTGTGATCTTTTCTGTTGGATTTTGTCTGTTTCAACATATTCATTTCTCATGTTTTTGTCCAGAATTCTGGATTTCACGTTGTCTGAAAGCTGAAGATCCAAAAGCGTTTTCAGTTCTTTTTTTAGATTTTTCTGCAAAACCGGTGTGGCAGCTTCTATCCTGTAATCCAGGTTTCTCGTCATCCAGTCTGCGGAAGAGATATACATATTCTCGGCACCTTTATTATAGAAATACATCACTCTGGCGTGTTCCAGATATTCGTCTACAATACTGATAGCATATATTTTTTTTCTAAATTCTTTCTGATTCACTGCACAATAGATGCCACGAACAATCATTTTCACTGTTACGCCGGCTTGAGCAGCATCGTATAGCTTCAGGATTAAACTTTTATCGCTCAGGGAATTGACTTTAATAATCATTTCCGCTCGTCTTCCTGCTTTGGCTTCCTCGATTTCCTTATCAATATGAGCAATGATTTTTTCTCTCATAAAATCCGGACAGACCAACAGGCTTTTACAACTTCTAAGCGTAATAGTCGGGTCTATTTTCGGTTTGTTGAGCGCTGCAAAGATTTTATTAATATCTGCCATTATTGCCCTGTTGGATGTCATCAATAAATGATCACCGTAGATCTTGGCTGTTTTTTCGTTAAAGTTCCCTGTGCTGATAAATCCATACTGGATAGTTTTGTTGTGCACACGTTTTTTTATGACACACAGTTTTGCGTGTACTTTTCGGTTCGGGAAACCGAGAAGGACTTTTACGCCTTCCAGTTCCAGTTTATCTTTCCAGTAAAGATTTGATTCCTCATCAAATCTCGCGCGCAATTCCAGCATTACTGTCACTTCTTTGCCATTTCTTACCGCATTGATGAGAGCATTTACGATCTTGGAACTAGATGCCAGTCTGTACGCCGTAATTTGGATCGATTTTACATCAGGATCCATCGCTGCTTCTCTCAGGAGATCAATCACAGAATCGTAAGAATGATAAGGAAACGTCAGAAGCACATCTTTTTTAATGATCACATCTGTCACCCTTTGTTTGTTAGCAAATTCCGGATGCATAAACGAACTCCTTTCAATAGGCTTTTCGTAAGTTTTGAAGACATTCGGAAAATCCATAAAATGCCTGAAATTGTGGATCTTCTGTCCTGGGATGATGCTGTCTTTTTTTGTCAGATTAAGTTTTTTGATAAGAAACTCCAGCAGGGCTTTGTCTATTTCCTTATCAAATACAAAACGTGTTGGTTTTCCTTTTCGTCGGCTTTTTACGCCTTTTTCAATTTTATCTGCTAATGTTGTTTTGATGTCATTATCAATGTCAAATTCGGCATCTTTGGTCACTTTGAAACAATGTGCTGTGAACTCGTCGTAACCAAAATAGGAAAAAATATGAGGCAAATTGTAAATAATGACATCTTCCAGTAGCATTACGTCTTTTTGCTCAGGATTTTCTGTTGGCAACAGGACAAAGCGTCCGTTTGCAGTTACCGGAACTTCTATGATGGCGTATTGACTTTCATAAAGCCATTCTTTTCTGCGCATCGCAATGCCAATGAAGAGACTTTTTTCACGGATATAAGGCATTGGCTTATTATCGTGCAATAATATAGGAATCACATTGGATTCTACCTCTTCATCAAAATACTTGACAACAAATTCTTTCTGGACTTCAGTTAGGTGTTTGTGGTCTTTTATGAAAACTTTTTCCCTCGCCATTTCGCGCTGAACATCCTTCCATGTTTTGTCAAAGTCCTCCTGCTGATGCATCACAAGCTTGTTGATCTTTTGCAAAATTTTAGAAGGTGCATCATAAAAAGATTCGCTCAGGACTTTTTGTTTAAAATCCATGGCGCGTTTCAAACCTGCAACTCTCACGCGGAAAAACTCGTCCAGATTATTGGAAAAAATTCCTAAAAATCGAATTCTCAAGTGTATAGGAACACTTTTGTCCATTGCTTCCTGTAAAACTCGGGCGTTGAAACCGAGCCAGGTGACATCGCGCGGATTAAATTCTTGTGGCATTATTGGGTTTTTGATTATCTCAAAAGTAGTGAAATTCATGGGAATATTTTGAGGGTTTAAACTACAATGTTCTTATGCAGCGGTATGTTTCGGAAGTGTAAATTAATTTTTAAATCAACTTACCAGAAGACTTTGTTGCGGATTGAACAATTAATTTTGAAATAATTAATAAAATCTTTAAAACATGTTGAAAAAAAATATAGATTTGCAACCCTTTAATTAATTTTAAAAAATATGAAGAAATTTTTATTACTACTCTCAAGCACTTTTTTTCTAAGTGCGTTCGGACAGAGAACCTGTGGCACAGACAAGAAAATGGCGGAGTTTTTTGCTGCCAATCCACAAGCGAAAGCAAACAGAGAAGCTTTGAAAGATTATTTGGTCCACAATGATTATGCAATCTCAAAAAGAGCAGGTGTTGTAACCATTCCCGTTGTTGTACATGTTTTATATTCCTCTACTGCTATGAATATATCTGAAGCTCAGATTGCTTCTCAAATCAAAGTGTTGAATGACGATTTCAGAAAACTCAATGCAGATTTCAATACAGTTGTTCCTTCTTACTTCCAGGGAAACGCAGCTGATATGGAATTGGCTTTTTGTATGGCGACCAAAAAACCAGATGGCTCTACGACTACAGGAATTGAAAGAAAATCTGTAACGGCAAATTTCAATTTTGATGACAATTATTACAAAACTTCCGGTTTGGTAGCTTGGGATCCTACAAAGTATCTTAATATTTGGGTTGGTAATATGTCAGCAGATTATTTAGGCTGGGCTTATCTTCCGGATTCTGCTGGTGCTGCTTACGATGGGCTTGCTATTGGATATAAACAGTTTGGAACTACAGGAACAGTTGTTTCTCCTTATAATAAAGGAAGAACTGCCACTCATGAGATTGGACATTACTTTGGATTGGAGCATCCTTGGGGTTCTGTGGAAGATTATGGGAATTCTCCAGTAAAAAGTAATTGTGGTAAAACGGGTTGGGATGATTTCTGTGCTGATACGCCGGCAACTTACTACCCTCATTTTGATAAACCATCTAATGTAAATATCTATACTTGTGTTTCTACAAACAGTGGAGCGATGTTTATGAATTATATGGATTATGTTGAGGATAACCAAATGGCATTCTTCACAAACGGACAAAAAACAATCGCTCAAAATACAATGTCAGGTCCAAGGGCTAGTTTATTGAATTCTAATGCTTGTGCACTTTTGGCTGTTGATGATGTAGAGAAATCAAACTCAATCAACCTTTTCCCAAATCCGGCGGTTAACTATATTTCGATTGCTTCTCCATTAGTTAAAATCAACGAAGTTGAAATTTTTGCTAATGATGGAAAACTGGTTAAAAAAGCGACTGTTGCTAATGAGACTGACAAAATTGATGTGAAAAATCTTCCCGTTGGAACTTACTATGTGAGAACTTACAACGAAACTGGTTTTGTAAAATCAATGAAGTTTATCAAGAAATAATTTTATTTAAATATAAATCTGAAACTCTGTCGAAAGGCGGAGTTTTTTTGTTAATGACAATTTGTCACTTTTTTTGACGTGGTACAAATATTGAGAATTGCTCATTGTAAATATTAATAATAACAAAAAATAACATATAAAAAAATGAGTAAAATAATCGGAATTGACTTAGGTACTACCAACTCTTGCGTTGCAGTAATGGAGGGTAAAGATGCTGTAGTGATCCCTAATGCAGAAGGAAAAAGAACAACACCTTCTATTGTAGCGTTTACAGAAGATGGTGAAAGAAAAGTAGGAGATCCTGCAAAAAGACAGGCTGTAACAAACCCTACAAAAACTGTATATTCTATCAAAAGATTCATCGGAACGCATTTCAAAGATGATGCTTCTGAAGTTTCAAGAGTACCTTACGCAGTAGTAAGCGGACCAAACGATACGGTAAAAGTAAAAATCGACGACAGAGAATATACACCACAGGAAATTTCTGCAATGATTCTTCAGAAAATGAAGAAAACTGCTGAAGATTATCTTGGACAAGAAGTAACAAGAGCGGTAATTACTGTTCCGGCTTACTTTAACGATGCTCAAAGACAAGCTACTAAAGAAGCAGGAGAAATTGCTGGTCTTAAAGTAGAAAGAATCATCAATGAGCCTACAGCAGCAGCTTTGGCTTATGGTATGGACAAGTCTCACAAAGACCAAAAAATTGCAGTATATGATTTAGGTGGTGGTACTTTTGACGTTTCTATCCTTGATTTAGGAGACGGAGTTTTCGAAGTATTGTCTACAAATGGTGATACGCACTTAGGTGGTGATGACTTTGATGATGTAATTATCAACTGGATGGCAGATGAATTCAAAGCTGAAGAAGGTGTAGATCTTAAAGGTGATGCTATCGCATTACAGAGATTGAAAGAAGCTGCTGAAAAAGCAAAAATCGAATTGTCTTCTTCTCCTCAAACTGAAATCAACCTTCCTTATATCACAGCTACAGCTACAGGTCCTAAACACTTAGTGAAGACCTTAACTAAAGCTAAATTTGAGCAATTATCTGCTGACTTAGTAAGACGTTCTATGGAGCCTTGTAAAAAAGCGCTTTCTGATGCAGGTCTTTCTATCTCAGATATCGACGAAGTAATCTTGGTAGGTGGTTCTACAAGAATTCCAATTATTCAAGAGGAAGTTGAGAAATTCTTCGGTAAAAAACCTTCAAAAGGTGTTAACCCGGATGAGGTTGTAGCAATTGGTGCAGCTATCCAAGGTGGAGTTTTAACTGGAGATGTTACAGACGTACTTTTATTAGACGTGACGCCGCTTTCTTTAGGTATCGAAACTATGGGTTCTGTTTTCACTAAATTAATTGATGCAAACACAACTATCCCAACTAAAAAATCTGAAGTATTCTCTACAGCTTCTGACAACCAGCCGGCTGTAAGCATTAGAGTAGGACAAGGTGAAAGACCAATGTTCAACGATAATAAAGAAATCGGTAGATTTGACTTGACAGATATTCCACCAGCACAAAGAGGAGTTCCTCAGATTGAAGTAACTTTCGATATCGATGCAAACGGAATCTTAAGCGTTTCTGCTAAAGATAAAGGTACTGGAAAAGAGCAGTCTATCAAAATTCAGGCATCTTCAGGTCTTTCTGACGAGGAAATCGAAAGAATGAAAAAAGAAGCTCAGGAAAATTCTGCAGCGGATAACAAGAGAAAAGAAGAAGTTGAAATCTTCAACAAAGCTGACGGATTGATCTTCCAGACTGAGAAGCAATTGAAAGAATTCGGTGATAAATTGTCTGCTGACAAAAAAGCAGCGATCGAAACTGCTCACGCAGAATTGAAAACCGCTTTCGAAGCTAAAAACGGTGACGATGTAAAAGCTAAAACCGAAGCTTTAGATGCAGCTTGGATGGCCGCTTCAGAAGAAATGTATGCACAAGGTCAAGGTGCTGATGCTGGAGCTCAACAAGCTCAAGGAAATGCAAACGGAGCAGAAGATGTTCAGGATGCAGACTTTGAAGAAGTCAAATAAGTAGCAATTATCATCGATTAATATCGATTTAAATAAATTAGTAAATCGCTGTAAATGTAATGTTTACAGCGATTTTTTTTGTTTTTGTATTTTTATTAATTGTTGATTTTAATCGATTTTTGTTGTAATTTTGTATCCTACTTGTACCGCGTTTTATTTGGTTAGTATGTGCGTCTTATGCGCCTTAAATACAAAAAAAACTCAAAAAACGGAAGATGTTCAGGATGTTATTTCAGAATGGGATTTAGTAAATTGAAAATACCTAGGGTGTGTGAGCAGTGTTCCAAACCCTTTGAAGCAAAAACAGTTATGACTCGTTTTTGCTCTTTATCTTGTAATAATAAAGCATTAAAAGAGAAGAAAAAACTTGAAAAAGAAAAAGTAGAAAAAGACAGTCTTTTACAAAAATATAAGAACAAGATTGCCGAAGTTCAGAATAGGGAATTTATTTCAGTTGCAGAAGCGACTGTTATGTTTGGACTTTCCAAAGATACTGTGCACAGATGTATAAAACGAGGAATCATTACTGGAATTAATCCAGGCTCAAGATTGACTCGTGTGAAGCGATCAGATCTGGAAAATTTATTTTCATCAGTTGAAATACCGGAAGAAAAGGAAGTAATAATTGAGAAACACAATTTTGAAGTTGGTAATTGTTACACAATTTCCGAAATTAGTTCGAAATTCCACGCTGATCCAGGAACTGTAACAAACCTAATTAAAAGAAACAAAATTCCTACAAAGAAAGTTGGAAGTTTTGTGTATGTTCCTAAAAATTTAATTGATAAAATTTTTGACGGAAAATGAAAGAGTTATTAAAAACCAAAGTTACCGTACGATTGCGAAAATCCGAATTCCGAAAAGAATGGTTTATTTATTTGGAAAGTTATCCTGTGATGATTCCTGGTAAAGATAAAGTTCAGAGAATCCGGGAATATTTGAACCGAAGCGTCACAACCGTAGATTTTGATAAGAAAAGACCTGCAAGAACAACCCAAGAATCTGTTTCATTTAAACCTAAAAGAGATGACAATGGTATTATCGTATGCAAAAGCGAAAATGATCGGGAAACAATGTTCTATGCAGATTCTATGCGTAAATTACGTCAGAGAGAATATGACAATATTGGACTTTACAGCGAACTTGACAAAATTCAGGTAGAACAGAAAGAAAAATCGCAGGAAAATTTTGTGGGATATTTTGATCGGTTGGTTAATAAAAGACATAAAAACAATTCCGAATCGATTCAAGTAAATTGGTATCGTTCGATAGAATTTCTAAAAGATTTTGGAGGAGAAAAAATTATGTTTTCGCAGATCAATACAAAATTTTGTGAACACTTTAAATCATATTTGTTGACTGCAAAAAGTGGCAGCAATAAGGAAGAGATTATTTCTCAAAATACGGCTTCGACTTATTTTTCAGTATTCAAAGCTGCGTTAAAACAAGCTTTTATTGATGGATATTTTATGACTGACATTTCTGCTAAAATAAAAGCTATTCCGCACGAGGAATCAAGACGAGAATATTTAACACTTGATGAACTTAATACTTTAGTTGAAACGCCGTGCGAACTTGAAGTTCTTAAACGAGCAGCACTTTTTTCTGCTTTAACAGGTCTACGACACTCCGATATTCAGAAACTAACGTGGAACGAAATAAGTATTGAAAACGATCAGGCAAAAATAAATTTTACACAAAAAAAGACAAAAGGTGTAGAATATATGCCTATGTCTAAACAAGCATTACAACTTTGTGGTGAAGTAGGTCTTCCAAATGATTTGATTTTTAAAAATTTGACTAATCCGGCTTGGATTTCCCGACCACTCAAGAAGTGGATTGAAAGTGCCGGAATTACCAAAAAAATAACCTTTCATAATTTCAGACACACTTTTGCAACACTTCAACTTTCGAGTGGAACTGATATTTACACAGTGAGTAAAATGCTTGGTCATACGAACGTAAAAACTACGCAGGTTTACGCAAAAGTTGTTGATGAAAAGAAAAATAAAGCTTCGACCGCTATTCATTTAAAAAACTTATAAAATGCACTTGAAATATTTCGAATATATTGTCATCTACCTCTCCGTTCTATTAGTATGTGTAATAGGGGGAGCGTTAGCAAGAATTTCTTTTGTTGAAAAAGGTGGTGACGAATATACCGCAAATATTGTATTTTGGTCAATCACAGCATTAAGTATATTATTTTATGCGCTTATTATTTTATTTCTCGATGGCATAATTGTCTTATTCAGAAAGATTTTCCCTAAAAAGGGCAGTTCCGAGAATTCAACTGTAGATATTATGCCATCTGAAAATCTTGAGAATGTTGGGGAGAAGCAAAAACAAATAATTGATGAAAATACACTAATCTATTCATTTGAAAATTCGGAGGAAAACAGTGTGAGTCAAACTATTGAATCCATAAATCTAGAATCTATAAGAAAAACTCAACTCCAGCAAAAGCAACAAAATGAAAGTGTAAAACTACAAATCGCTCTGGATTATACTCAGAATCAATTAGCATTATATGTAACAGATGAAGATATTGATGCACTTTGTAATGCCGTAAGTTTATATTCAAAAAATGAAAAGATTCCTAACGATATTTCTGTCCACACTAAAGGAGTAACTAATCTAGATCTTTATCATTTCGGTTGGAATATTTGGAATTATTTTAGACCAATAAAACAGGAAGAAATTTCAAAATTATTAAAATCTGTTTTCGTTTCGCTTGATGATATTGATTTAGATAGTATCAAGTCACATTTGAAAGATGAACCTCAAAAAGGTAATATAAAAATTCAAGAAGACTTGACAGACTACCAAAAAACATAAAAAATCACAAAATGAAGTGTATGTTTAGTGATTCCTCTGTGATTGCGTGTTTATAGCGATCACAGAGGAATCACTTTTTTTCTTTGCACCATAACAATCAAAAACAATAGTTATGGATAGCAATGACATTTCATTTGAAAATCTGCCACGAGCAGTCGCACATTTGGTTAGCGAAATAGCCGAAATTAAATTTCTGGTAGAAAGGAAAGAACCTCCGATAATTCCCGTAAAAAGAATTCCGATTGATATTGTAGAAGCTTGCCAAATTATAGGAAAGGCTAAACCTACTGTTTATACTCTAGTGCGGAAAAGATTGATTCCTTGTTATAAAAATGGCAAGAAACTGTACTTTTTTGAAGATGAATTATTGGATTGGATTTCTAAAGGAAAGAAGAAAACATTACAGGAAATCCAATCTGAAGCGGAAGCCAATTTTAGAAAAAATTCGAGAAAGGCAAATGTAGATTCTAACCAAAATCTACAAAGATGAGCCAAAAAATCCCCTACATCCGAGTTGGAACCACCTATTATAAAGTGATAGAAAAGCCATTAATTTCGGGCGATAAAACTTCAGTTTTGGTAAGATGGAATCGAGAAACAATCGTGAGCGATCACGGGAAATCATATGTGTCAAATGTGCCAAAATTTGATGGTTTCTGTTGCATTCCGGAGCATTTAAATTATCAACAAATTGTTCAGGGTTTCTATAATATTTACAATGAAATCCCATTTCATCCTTCATCTGAAACGGAAGATTTGAAATCTAAAATTCTATTTTCCTTAAATTTTGTAGCGCACATTTTCGGTGAACAACTGGAAATGGGTTTGGATTATTTAAAAATTCTCTTACAATTTCCAACGCAAATTCTGCCGATTTTATGTTTGGTATCTAAAGAACGTGCTACCGGAAAATCAACTTTTATCAAGTGGCTGAGAGAGATTTTCGGCTTAAATATGACTTACATCAAAGGAGATTCATTCGGAAGTCAATTCAATAGCGATTGGGCAGCAATGTTGTTGGTGGCAATCGATGAAGTTTTCTTTGATAAAAAAGAAATTACAGAAAGACTCAAATATCTATCTACGACCAATAAAGATAAGTTGGAAGCTAAAGGAAAAGACAGAGAAGAAATCGATTTTTTCGCTAAGTTTATTCTTTGTTCCAATAATGAAGAGAATTTTATTCAAATCGATGAGAATGAAATTCGATTTTGGATTCTGAAAATCAATCCGATCAAAACGGAAAACACTGAGTTTTTGAATAACCTCATTTCCGAAATCCCCCATTTTCTTCGGTATTTAATCGAAAGACCATTTTCAACGGAAAAGAAAACAAGAATGTGGTTTTCCGCCGATGAGATCAGAACAAAAGCACTTCAGAAATTAGTTTTTAAGAACAACAATAAGTTAGAATCCAAAATCATTGAATTGCTGTACGAGTTTTTTGAAAGCAACAATGATGAAGAGATTAATGTCGTTCCGCAAGACTTGCTGAATATGATGAATAGGATGTTTCGCCCAACTTACTGGACAAGAAATGATATCCGAAATCTTTTAAAGGAAACTTGGAAATTGAATCCGCAAAATAATGGTTTGACCTACATCAGATACGACCTTGATTTTGCAGGAATATTTTACCAAAACAATTCAGTCGGTCGCTATTTCACCATAAAAAAGGATTTTATTCTTAATAAACGTGTTGAAATGTTGAATTGATTGATAATGAATAGAAAATCAAACACTTTAAACTCAACAAAATCCTCAACAAATATTTAAACCCAACTTTTTGTTGAATGTTTGTTGAGCGTAAAAACTCTAGTTTGTTGAATTGTTGAGCATTTGTTGAGCATTTAAATATTACTTAATCAATACATTACAAGGTTTTCTTAACAATTCAACAAAAAATATCTCACTCAAAACACGGAAAATTTACAGCTATGAATTGCAAACAATTAAATACAATCCGGTTGGAAGAAGTCCTCCTTTCTCTCGGACACCTTCCAACGAAACAAAATGAAAAAGAAGCTTGGTATCTTAACCCCTTTGCCAACGAATTCCAAGCCTCTTTTAAAATCAATAAAAGCCTAAACAAGTGGTACTTATTTTCAGAAGGAATCGGTGGAAACAATACGGACTTTATGAAGAAATATCTCAATACTTCAGTAAATGGAGTTTTAATTTGGGCAGAAAATCAGAACTTTTCTTCTTTTCTAAATCAAAATATTCCTGATCAGAAGTTCAAAAACCCGAGTAAAAATTATGAGATACTTGACGTTAATGGAATCCAGCATCCTGCACTTTTGGAATATTTAAGAGAAAGAAAAGTTGGAAATCAAACTCAGTTCTTACACGAAATTCATTACCGAATGAATGATAAAAACTATTTCGGAATTGGTTTTCAGAACGATTCTGGCGGTTACGAAATCCGTAATAAATATTCTAAAATTTGTTTGGGTAAAAAAGACATTTCTACTATAAAAGACGGATCAGAATCGCTGCGGGTTTTCGAAGGGTTTTTCGATTTTCTTTCATTTAAGAATGTAGAGAATTTTTTAGAAAAAGAACCTGCCGATTATCTCATTTTGAATTCCGTTTCGATGATTTCAAACATTAAAAAATCACTCGAAAGTTATGATAGTATTGAGCTTTATTTTGACAATGACCAAGCCGGAAATCGTGCGGTTGAGATTATTAGAAATGAACATCAAATCGTGAAAGATTGTAGGATTTTATATTCAGATTTTAAAGACTTAAATGAGTGGATAATTCATAAAAACCCATCTCCTGGGAGACAAGTGAAACAAAGGCGAAGGTGAGTAAAATAAACACAGGTAAAATATGGTGGTATGTTAGTGCAAAAAGTACCCAAAGTTTACAATAAGCGTATCCGCTGATTGTAAAATTGGGATTTTTGATTTCTTCCTATCGTCAGAAATGTTTTGAAACACACTTAAATAAAACACAATGGGAAAAGACTTTTTACAGGAATTCGTACAGCAAGCTGCCAAAGAAAATGCAGAAAAGATTGCTCGGGAAAAGAGAAAAAAATATTTTCAGGAATTAGGTCGGAAAGGCGGTTTAAAAACCAAACAAAATAAAAAACTCGACAAAGTTATTTCGATAAGAATGACCAATTCTGAATATGAAATTCTAATTCAAAAACAAAAAAAATATCCGCTAAAATTGTCAAGTTATATCCGAAATGTTTTGTTCGAGAAAGAACTTAAAATTAATGAATTTCAAACAGATGAAGTATTACTCCAATATGGAAATCATTTCAAAAAGATAAGCAATCTTTTACGAAATCGGGAGTGGAGCGTTTTTGAAAATAAGAAGGAAATTCTAGTAAAAATTGAAAATCTGATCGAATTTATTCATCAATATTTATATTCAAATACTCAGAAAAATGAATAATTCTGCAACCACAAGAACCATTACAAAGATCGCTTTGGAATATAATGGCAATGACAAAGGAACAGCCGAAATGATTTCGTCAAATTTTCTTTTAAGTTCAAATCCGGAAGGTCAGTATTTAGAAATGAAAACCGTAGCCGACCGAAATCCTAAAGTGAAGAAATGGGCATTGACAGGCTACATTTCTCAACCGGACGAGATTGGCAGGAAATTGAAGGATGAAGAATTCGCAGAAATCGCTACCAGAGCTTTAGGAAAAATTGGAGTGACAAACACAAATCAGTACCGATTGGATATTCACAACAGTACGAAACATAAGCATATTCATTTTATAGTAAACAGAATTGATATTTCGGGAAAATGCACTGTGAAAGCACACGATATCGGAAAGAGATTTGGTGAAGCTGTTCGAGAGGTCTGTAAAGAGAAAGGATTATTGACCGATGTTGAAATTGGGATTCAAAAAAAACAAGAAATGCTGAAAAGTTTAACCGATGCTATTAGGTCAGAAAATAATTTTGATGATCTGATTGTAGCAATGAAGAAAAGAGGTTTTGAAATTCAATTGTCTTCAAATGTCAAGGATGGAATTTCGGGAATGCGGATCGTGATGGAAAAGGACAAAAATCATCAAACTGAAAGGGTTTATAAAGCGGGATACAAATTGTCTGAAATTTCAAATCAATTGAAAATTTCTGAAATAAAATCTGTATTTGAAATGAAAAGAGTGGTCAGGGAAGCACAACAAAACGCTGACAACTTAAAAGAGTTTAGGGAAAATCTAAAACAAAAGGGATTTTCTGTGAAGATCCAATACAAAGGAGAATTTAAAGCCGGTCAAAAAAATGAAATTCAAGATTTATGGATAAATAGAATTGCTAGTAGCCAGGAGAAAAACGGATTCTTTTTTCGGAAAAATGTCGGATTCTCTCTTTCGGCAATAGATTCTGGTCTTGATGATGCGGTAAAATCATTGAATCAAAATAGTGTTATAAATGATGCAAGTAATCATCTGAAATCAGAAACAAATGAAAGCCTAATAGAAATTGCAGGTGGGTTACTAAGTGACTTTCTTAATCCGACCTACGTTTCTCAAGACGAAGATGAACTCTGGAAAAAGAAGCGAAAACTAAGAAGATAATTAATAATTAAAAAAATAAATATGGAAAATGAAAATCAAGAATCTAAAAGAAACGGAATGGAACTATTAGAAAATGTGATCAAATCAAATATGGAAAATATTGAACAAAATATCAAACTTCAGTCTGCCATCGAAGACCATACGAATCTGCTGAACGAGATACAAATGAGTTTGCAAGAGATACATTCGATCTATGATGATGCGGTTAGATTTTCAAAATTAGAGGAAGCCAAGAGAACTGAATTCCTTGCCAATATTCCTACTCAAGTAGAAACAGTTCTTTCAAAAGAAACAAAAAATGATTTGGAAGGTTTTGGAAAGGATATAAAATGGAAGAAGATATTTATTTTGAGCGGAATTGGAGTTTTTGTCTTTGCGGTTTTAGTGTTCATCACCTCAATCAACTTCTCAACCAATTGGTACAGAGAAAGCATCAAAGCCAAAAGTGAATTACGCCAAGATATTTTAAATGAAATTGCTGATGAAGGGAAAAAAATCTACGAAGAGAATGAGATCAGAATATTGAGAGAAAACACTCAATTAATGCAATTGTGGATCAAGAATAATCCTAAAATAGCGGAATATTTTTTAAGGTTTAAGGATGGATATGAAGCTAATAAGGAAGATAGAAAATAATTTCTCAATCAGATTCATAATGAATATGGTCATTTAAGTAAATTTTAAGGCGATTTGGTATGTATAATCAACTAAAATGACTGACAAAAAATCATTCATTTTAGTTGATTTAACTATATTGTATAAAATCAATTTCAGATTGTTAATTTGAAGTTTGAAGCTTTCCAATCTTTTTGTAAAGTTCATTAAGATCCTCCGAAAAATCGTCTTTAAAGAAATAATAATCTTGTATTAATTTATCAAAACTATCAAGTAATTTCTTTTTGGTTATCCTATTCACTTTTTTGTTGAATAAATTCTCAACTTGATTTTGTACATCCATCAAATCTTTTAGAAATACATCTCTACCCAATTGCTTCAATGCTATGCTTTTACTTTTTTCAAGTTGTTCTAAAGTTCGATCAAAATTTAGAAATCCAATATTTCTAAACGTATTAAGTTTTATATTGTCGATAGTTTTGATTTTTGACAGAAATTCTACATCAACAGTGGATGGAACATTTTCAATGAGGTTGTTGAAACTTTGACCTTCTTTCATAATGTATTTCTTTCCAAATTCTTCAATAAAGTTAAAATACATCGTTTCTGTTTCATCATTCCAATCTATCTTAATCATCTGTTCCTGTCTTACATTTTTACTATTCTTGTCTACATAAAATGATAAAATATTAAAGCTGCCAGTGTAAAGAATATTTGGGGTGTTTTTATTTCTTATCCACACATTTTTATAATGAAATTTTGGTAACTGATGAATATAAAAATTTCTATATTTACTCTCAAGCTCATCCAGCATTTTTTTCGCTCTCTCGTCAGCCATAATATCATTCTCCTTTTCTGGTAGAGAATAAACAATAAAAATTTTTGCCCCTTGACGAAGTTGCTGTTCAAAATAATTATAACGATATTTAATCGCGTGATATCTCAGCCAAGGACTGATGAACCATAATTCATCATTGAATTCTTCAAATATTTCTTTTAATTCTAATTCGAACTCCGTGGAATTAAAACTTCTTTTTTGTGTTTTAAATTCTCTTTGAAGTTTCTGAATCTCTACTGTGTTTTCAGCTTTTTGCGCAACATCTAAAAGATTTTGCTTCTCAATTAATTCATTTTCTTCGTGAATTTGTTCTGAAGACTTTACCTCTTCAGTAATAGATAACTCATCAGTATTTTGTACAAGCTTTTCGAGAAGATGTTTTTTTAAATCGTCTCTATTGTTAAGATCCTTAGATAACTGTTCGATAATTTTATTTTGACTTTCATCATAAACCAAAACGCGACTCTTATTTTCTTTAAAATTATCAAGAAAAATAACCCATAATTTAGCTATGTATTTTTCTGCGTTAATTAGAGTAGTCGACTGCAGAATATAATTATTTTCCGGGAAATGTACTTCAGGGGCCTGAAATACTGCAAACTCTCGTATTTGCTCTAATGAAATAGGGACAGCTTTTACTGGGAGTTGTGACTTTTCACTCTTTAATTTTCTTAATTCACTTTTAGCGTGTTCTTGATTTCTACCAGTTGTATCGAAATAAATAGTGAAATTACGATTAAAATAAGAATATTTGATTCCATTCTTTGCATATTCTTTTCCAATATCTGTTAGCTGATAGCCATCCGTTGTTCCTTCTATTATATCCTCGTCCTTAAGGGATTTTAATGATTTTTCAACAATTGCTCTTTCTGCTGGATCATCAGCAACATTCAGTCCTAATATCTCCCCAATTTTTCTTTTTGATAAATTTTCTACTAGTAATAAATCGCAAATGATTTCATCAAAAATACTAAATGGAACAGGTTGTGACACCTCACCATTATATTTGGCAATAAGAAATTCCCAGTCAAAATCGGTAAACCCAATTATTCTTTCGACCAAAAGCTTTTCTCTATTAGCTGCTTCAATGATTTTTAATTGTACAGGGGTGTTTACATCGCTTTTTGTCGTAAGCTTATTTAGAAACTTATTTTTATAATCTTCGTAATTTTCACTATTTTGATTTAGATAAGAATTAAAATTATTCTTCACAAATTGTATTTCATTTTCAGAAATTAATTCATTGGAATCTTCCCTTTTTTTAAATCCATTTTCGTTTAAAAAAAGAATAAGATCAGAAATTGGATAATTTTCTTCTAAAGCAAATTTTGATAATCTTATTCTATTCATTGTATTATATTTCGAAATTGAGAAATATCTAATTTGTGCATCTTGGAAATTGCCAGCTCATATTCTTTCTTTTGTGAGAAATGTTTTTGATTTCCAATAACAATAAGTAAACGTTTTGCACGTGAAAAACCTACGTTTATACGTTGGAGCTCCTTAGCAAAACCTAAAGAATGATTTTTAATTATTCTTGTTTTATTTTGATCTGTTACTATTTGCCTATCACTTCTAACAGTGGAAATAATTACTATATTTCTCTCCATTCCCTGAAATCTATCTACCGTATTTATTCTGAAAGGCAGTTGAAATTCATTCTGATCTTTAAAATGTTCAAAGTTTCTTAGTTGATCCTTAGTTAAATCACTATATATCGAATTTTTGATTGCCTGCATTTGGGGCATGTAGTATGTGATTATTCCAATTTCTTTATGCTCATCCTTTTTGCAATTCTCCAGATACTTAGAAAAACCAAAGGATTGTTTTAATGCTTTTAAAATAATTTTTATGGCTTCAACTTCTCCTTGATTTTCAAAAGAGGTTCCTACTTTTTTTTCTTCTGAGTCCACATTAACCCAAATTGCGTGATTATTAGGGGAAATTAAAGGCTCAATGGATAATCCGTGCCATCTACTTGCTTTATTATTAAAATCAGGAAGATCCATATCATTTTTAATACCGCAAAGTAGTCCATTTTCTAATTCTTCTTGATCTTCATAGAATTGAGAAATACAATTCATGATCTGTTCGTGCATTCTAAATTGTGTGTCTAAACTAGTTACAATAGTTTTGGGTGCATTTCTAAACAGTTTTTCAAATTGAGAAGTTGCATAATCCTTCGTAGTCCAGTCTTCAATTAATTTCTTCGCTCCAATATTTTCAAGAGCTTCATTAAATTCCCTTTCATCCAACATTGGTGGAAGCTGTTTGTGGTCACCTATAATCACTACTTTTTTACCAAATGTTAATGGCAATACCAGCTCAGGAGGTGTTGCTTTACTAGCCTCATCCATGATCACCAAATCAAACTCAGGTTCGGGAGAATCATCAGTGTTTCCTGCGAAAGCTGTTTTATAAACGTCAGTAAAACGATTGCTACCGCATTCACTGCAAGTTGCTGCAAACACATTAATATTTTTCTGATAATTTTCAGTAAAAGTTTTTTTAATAAAAGAATCTTTATCACCAAGTGCTATTTTCCATTTGTCTAACGCTTTTGAAAATTTAGGATCTGTACTACATGAATCTATCACGTTATCAATCCAGTTATTAACAGCATTATCTGCTGTATATTTTTCACTTTCTGATTTCGCTTTTGCGGATTGCCATTCATATATTCTGTCATAAGAATAAACCCGTCCTTCGTTTTCAAACTTTTCATTTTTACCAATTCGGATTGGTCGTACTAATTTTTTTCCCTTTAATCTTTCCAAAGCATTATCTACTGCTAAATTAGTTTGAGAAGTTATTAAAATCTTTGCTTTAGGGTTCTCAGTTAAGGTTTGCCAAATAATTTCTGCGATTACTGTAGTTTTCCCAGTTCCAGGTGGCCCCTGTATAATGGACATATCTTTGGCAAGAAGTGTTTTTGCAACTGCTTCAACTTGCTTAGTTTGGTTTCTCAGTAAGGGCTCGTTAAGATTTTTTAATATCGTTGTTTTTACTGATTCCAATTCATCAGCAGAACTTCTTACCTCATGTGGATCAAAAAGAAAGCTGGATAAATTCATATTCACAGGGAAGCCATTTCTCCCTCCGGGATTCGTAACTTTTTTCATTGCCCTTAGCATCCGCTCAATATTAATTAATTCTCCAGGAAATATAGGTTTGACAAATCCTTCTTTAATTTCTGATAATTCGAGTCGCTCTTCAATTTTTGCATTCAATTTAACATCAAATGCATCGGTCAGTTTAAACGTTAGCTTATTTTTTTCTTTTTTAACAAGTGTTCCAATTTGTAAACCACCATTATAACGGGCATCCAATCCATAATTTTGAATGCTTAAATCAAGTTGCTTCTTCTCATCAGGTGATAGGAAAATAAATGTTTGAAAACGAACCTCTTTAAGTAGCTCTTTTTGACTTTCGAGCTCAAGAGTTTCATTTTTTATAAAATCATAAGTTGTAGTGCCTAGTTTACTATCGATATTTAGATCAATAATATCAACATATTCTTCACCTTTTTCTTTAAGAATATTGAGAATACTATCTCTTTGTTGTTCTGAATCAAAGTTTTTTGAAAACATTAAAGATGAATTCTTCTTAAATGTTTGAAATACTATACCGTCTGGTAATCTTTGCCTAAGTTCGTTTTGAATTTTATTAAGAATCAATTCTCTACTTTCCTCACTATCACTTAAGAAATTTATTTTCCATTTTTTTTCGTAAGCTTTCTTTTCTACAATCGCAAAATCTGCAGTATTTTGAATACGCTTTAGTTGGTCTTCGTATTCATATTTATCATTTACTGTAAGTGTAAGTACAGATGAATTTATATTGAAGCTGGAAATTCCAGCGATATCAGTGAATGTCTTAAAATCTCGTAGTAATGAAAAGTTTTTTTCTTTTGGGTAAGTGAATATGAATATAGATGGATTACGCTTAAAAACTAAATTTGAATATTTTTTTTTAGCAATATCATTAAGTGTATCTATATCATATTTGGTTGCGTTTTCAAAGTGATATTCATTGCCTACTTTATCTAATCCTGGAAAATCAATGGTATTAATTGTTTGGTTTGTTGTGAAGCGTGAAATATTTTTTTCAAAGGTAAATCCCAGATTTGCAAAATATTCTTTTCCAAGAAAAGTACTTACAGTTACCTTCAATTGATTTTCTTTTTCTAATATTTCAATAGAAGCGCGGTCGTAACCATCATTAGAAAGCTTATTTCTAATTTCCTGTAGCCTAACATCTTTTTGACTGTCATCGTCAAATCCGATTTTTAAAGATATTGTTTTATCAAGATCTAGGGATAGAATTTTACTGTAATTGTCATTTACAAATTTTTGAAAATGTTTTTCTTCATTATTATCCAAAGTGACTATGCCCTCTTCTAAAAAGTTTAAATCTAATTTATAATCCTCTTTGAATTTAGAGGATAATTCCTCAAATATTTTCTCTTTGTTCTCAAAATCACCATATGTAAAATCAAAAGTACCTGAAATAGTGTGTTTAGGAATATCATCTTTTAGATCGTAAAAAATTTCATGAGCCAATGTTTTTAAACGCACAAGCATTTCTTCATCAAGAATTGTGAATTTGCTAAATTCTACAAAGACACGACTTTCTTCAAAAGAATATTCTTGAATATCAGACTTATTAAACAAAATCTTAAAATTCTTTTCAAGATTTCGTAATAATTCTTTTTCGTCAATAAATATGTCAATAAGACTTTCTCTATCGTCAGAGTTTTGTTTGTTTATATAATAAGCTTTGCTTACATCAGTGACCTTCCAAATCTGTTCCTTCTCCTTCACCAACTGTTTGAGTGCAGAAACATAATTTTTCCATATAGAAATATCTTTTTCTTTATTGACATCAGCAACCGGAATATTTGTATTTTCCACCACCTTATACAGTTCTTGAAAATCTTTCTCTTGCGAGCCGTCATTTTCTGAAAACTTTATTAGCTTGAATCGCGATTTTTTTTCGACGGTATCTTTTTTAGGAGAATTGTAGAATGAAATTTCCTTAATCTTTTGTACTTTGTAATAAAATTTATCGGTAAATGCATCTATTTTAGCTCTTCCTAAAAATACAATTAACTCTAAAGCACGGATATCTGAGAAGGGAATAAGAATTCTATGCCGGCTTCCTCTGTCATTAGGACTGTATTTTTGATAATAACTTTTACGTTGTACTTCAAAAATTCTTTGTAGTTCAGCAGATTTTAAATTATTGTCTTTGTTACTCTCAAATTTTGTGTAAAAATCGTCATTAACTTTTAAGAATATCTCTATTGGATTCGTCGAAATATTTTGAATTTCATTTAAATGATTCATCAATGTTTATTATGGTTAATAGTAAGTTTTTATTGAATTATAAATTTAAAATTCTTTTTTATATATACAATGAATTTAGTTCACTTAATGGTGCATTTAGCAAAAATAATAAATGTAATCCTGCTAAAATTATGGATTACCGTAATTTGTTATCATTACAAAATTGAAATTGTCGAAGCAAAATAATTAGTCATAAGAAAGGCTCAACTTGTAGTTGAGCCTTTCTTATGAAAATGAAAAAGTAATTATCCCGAATTACTTATATTTTATTTGTTAATAAGCTTTTCAAGCCTATCCATCATTTCATCTTTTTCTTTCAACATCCTTTCGTATAAAGCAATTTTTTCTTCGTGAAGCTTCACAAATTGGTCGATTTGATTTACCGTAGAATTATAAAATACAGATGCTGGTTGTTGACAATTATCAAATGTATTTGAAATAATATTGATTGCCTGCTCTTCATCAAAATTTTGGAAAGCTTCAACAGGAATCTTCAAAGCCTGAGATATTGCTTTGAGCAAATTCTCATCTATTTCTTCCTTTTGTTCAAGCAAAGAAATTTTCTTTTGGTTCCAATCATCACCCAAGTCAAAAGCTAAAGCCTCCTGCTTTATCCCTAGCATCTCTCTAAAGCGTTTTACATTTCTTCCCTGATGTACTTTCTGTTCCATAGCGGTTATCAAATTTTTAAAGGCTTAAAGATAAAACCATTTCTATTAAATCGTCTGAATTGTAAAGTTAAAAAATTATCCTGTAAAATATCCATTTTCTTAGATATAATATGCAGTTGCAGTATTGATTATGCACCCTTGATAGTTGTAATTCGTATTAAAATAAAAACTTAATTATTATGAAAAAGAAGAAAATAGATTTTGAAGCTGAGTTTTGGGACAGCTACAGAAAACATACTTGTTTATCGCTAATTGATGCATTCTTTGAAATGGATTACCTGTCTGCCGTAAAAGATAGATTGTTTGACATCATAAATTATTCTACGAAATGTGAAGTTCTGATGAAGGATGATCCTTCGCTCGTCTTTCACTACTACCTATGTATGCGCTCATTTATTAGAGCAAGTTATCTATTACAATTCAAAACAAAAAAATGGAAATTGAATGATCCTCCGGAATATACATCCAGATTATTACAGGGCTCACTTTCCAATGACGAGTATGACAATCCATTTCTTGTTTTCCAGAAAGCTTTTAAAGAATTTACATTAAAGGAGTTTGAGTATTTCAACACACAAATTGTTTATTTCTCTTTAGGAGCATATTCAGATGAACCGGAAGCGAATATCATCACTCTTTTTATCCACCTAAACAAAATGTTGGATGCCGCACAAATTATTCGTGAACGTGGGATTGAAAAGATCAAAAAGTAAGATATGATCTCTTTAGAATAATTTATACGCTTTCAAACTTGAATAGGCTTTCGTGCTTTCCCAACTTTATGTAACTAAAAAATTGATATGAAAAAGAAAACTGAAAGCCGTTTGATCACAAATATTGATCAAACGAAAATTACTTTTCCAATGCTTTTGGAGAAACGACAGAGAGAAGAATTGATAGACGGGATATTCAAACTAATTCAAAAATTAGAAAATCCTGAGATTGACAGACTTTTAGACCATTATGAAGATTTCATACAGAATTATGATCTCAAAGATCTGCTCTATGGAAACATTGAAGTCCTGAATGCAAGCAGGCTTGACACCAAGACAGCAGCAATAATGTCCTGCCTGCTGGCATTGATCGCCTTCAGCTCAGAACTTTTAGATAATGAAGGAAGAATGATTCCACTAAGCGACATACCAGAAGAGAATATTGCTGTATCAGCAATTGAATATATAATAAGTTCTATTGCGTTAGATGATCTTTTAGAATATTTGCTATATAGCATAGTTTCTATAGTAGGTGCTGAATACTATACGGCTTTTCAGCAAAAAATAGGAAGCAAGAATTTCGCAAACGAAGATATCCTTCATCTTGAAAATGATCGAGAGTTGAAAGAACACATCGATCTGATGGCGTGGTTTGCAGTGATGCGATTATTCTTAGAATCTGTTTACTTTTATTTTAATGATGAAAATCACAATATCAAAAAATCATTATAATGAAAAATTCAAATCAATTTCAATTTACACAGATTGGTCACGAATTTATAGATAGTTCAATCAATCAACTTTTCAGACAACATTATCTTATTATTCAGATATTCTTCAATCAGACTGAAGATTCAGGCTCTGCTCATCTCATAATTGTTGTGGAACACAAAAAGGATGTTGATGAGTTAATGCGAAAAAAGTGGGTAGATAAAGTTTTCAAAGAATACAAAGTCAAAGTCTGTGTGTTTTATTCTTCACAAATCCACCATAAATTCTCTCTCGGAGATCCTTTCGTTGAATTGTATTGTAGACCATCAGCAATTATTTATCAAAATGCTGATTATGGAAAACCATTGGTTAGTAAAAGGGATTGGAAAAAATTCAGTAATAAGTTTGAGGACTATAAAGAATCGCTGTTTCATGATCACGATCTTTTATTAACACAGGTTAGAGGATTTGTCACAGATGAATCATCAGTAAGTGCCTTATTAGCTTATGAAAATGTTTTTAAGTATGATCTGGGGTACTTGGAAGAATTATATACTGGAAATAATTCCAATTCGGAAAATCTGAACGAAAGGATAAGAAGCCTTTCAAAACATATTCCCGAGATACAAAGCCATTTCGTTTCGCAAAGCCGAAGCGAATATTACCTTATTCATTTAATCGGAAAAGCGAGAGAAGCGTCAAAAGATGATCTATTTTTTAAAAGTGAAATGTTCGAAGCGTTCCGTATTGCAGAGGATAGTCTTTCCGGAATGATTGAAAAACGATTGCATCAGCTAAAGCAAATGATAAAAATAGGTTATTCTGAAAAGGAAGGTATTAATGAAACAGCAGACGCAAACAATAAAGATGAGGTTCTAGATATGGCTGTGGAAGTAATTGTAAAGTCCACCGAGGTCGAAGAAATCTATGTCTTCCACAAAGCTGTCTACGGTAGTAATACAACCTATTATTTACTGTTGCTTGGTCTTAATACAGGTAATGATAAATTGAAATCCATAACACAATCAATTAAAAGTCACACTGGTGATCAGTCTGATTTTGTTTTGATCAGTCACGACCGATATTGGATCCAGAAGAATCTGTATTTTTATCAAAGCTTCTTTGTAGATGCTATTCAAAGCAAAAATAAAATTTACCAATCTCATCCTTTTCATCCAGAGCCGCATTGGGAATATCCACATACTTCGACCTATGCAGATCTTGACTATTACTTTAAAGCCACCACGAAATTTTCTGAACAATTCCTTGCACTAGCTGAAGATGAGAAAGAAAATTATCAGGGTCTACCATACTTTTTTACATTGTTTTTTCTTTCATTTTGCAGAACATATATTTATGCAAAGCTTTACTATATGCCGAATTATTTATCCAATTACAGTTTATGGCGACTATGTGAGTTTGCAAATCCTGAATTACGAAAATACAATTACCTATTTGAAGAATTCTGGACTAAGTTTTTTCCGTATTTAGATTATCATATGGTTTTACATCACCACAGTATTAATTTGACAAAAGAAGAAGTGGCTCAAATGAGTATGATTGTAGGAAAACTAACAAAAAATTTACAAGAAATATTATCAAAAATTCGTTGAAAGTTAATTTTCGGATTTATTGATATAATGTATAATCACAGAATTTTGGATTAAAACTTAAACATCTTAATATATGTCTCAATTAAAAGAAATAAAAAAAATACCTATAGATGAGGTGCTTGAGCATTTTAGAAGCGAAGGTATGATTGTCACCAAGGAGGAAGCGGAATTGATTATGGAATTTCTCTATTTTCTTACAGAGAGCGTTATTCGAAAATATTTTGTTGTTGATTAGTTTACACGGATTTTAGTTTAGTCAAATGCGTAAAGTCTATAAATTTCAAAAAAATGCTGTAACGTGTAATAAAAACAGTAGTTAAGTAATAAAATTGTTAAAGTTATAGGTTTAAATCATTGTAAAGAGTTAATATTGCTTACTGAATATATTATGTCTACAGATAAAGAATTTTTTGCTCCTAGACTAACAGGTCATCGTTTTGATGATCATACTTTGCCTGTAAGCATATTGGAGGATTTTTCTGCGTTTGAAGAATTAATATTTGAGTTAGCTAAAAAAATCTATCTCGAACAGAATCCCCAAAGAAAGAGAGTTCCTAAGGGATTCACAGACAATGTATATTTAAAATTGTCAGATTTGGAGGAAGGTAGCACAATACCAAAATTCTTAATTGCTGTTGTGACAAGTATAACGACACCAACAATACCAGTTCCAAATACAGAATATTTTAATTATTTTGAAGATGCTAGAGATAAAGTTTTTGATGTAGTAGAATCTGCAAATTCAGGAAGATCAGTTGATATTGATAGTAAGTATCTTAATTATTTTAATCGTATTGGTAAAAATTTAGAAGAAGGCGAAACTATAGATTTTTTAAATGTTGCAGGCTCTGAGCGAAATGTAAAATTTACTAGAAATACAAGAAGAAAGATTCTTTTATCTAGGGAAGAGAAACTTGAATATTCTGAAAATATTCAGGAAAATATACTAATTTCGTCCGTAGATAAAAAGAATCAAACTTTTAATATTGAAATTGATGGGCAAATATTCGAACATTCTATTATTTCAGATTTTGCAGAAACAATTATTAGTGCATTTAACGAATATGAAAAGAAAACATTAGTTTCTATTAACGCAACTGGAATTTTTAACGAACAAAATAAACTAATCCATATAGAAGAAATTGAATCAATGGATATTTTAGATCCATTTGATGTTTCTGTTCGTTTAAACGAACTTATAAAGTTGAATGATCGGTGGTATGATGGGATTGATGGTAAATCTCTTAATAAAGAACAAGTAAATTTATTCGAAAATTTATTTGAAAATTATTTTGATTCAGATTTAATCTTGCCTGCTATATTTCCAACAATACAAGGTGATATTGTCCTAGAATGGAAAAATGAAAATGTTGAAGTTTCTTTTGAAGTTAATTTAGAAGACTTGACAGGTAAGATCTTTTACTTTGATATGAATTCGGATGAAAATGACTACGAAAAGATTATTGATTTAAAAATTGACGAGGAATGGTCAACTCTTAATTCAATAATTTCTGAACTTTAAATTTATGAATAACGAAACTTTATTACATCGACAAATTCATCCGAGCTGGGTTCAGAATGACTCAATATCTTCACAAGCATTTTTAAATGAACAAGTTATTGCATCACTTTCTTTTACACCATCAGCTAAGGACGATAATAAACTTTCTGTATATAATGGAGAGAAATATACTGCTGAAGAATCATATATTCATTTTACTGAAAGCTTTGAGTCAGCCGGTGTATTATCGGTTAGTTGTGAGGAGATCACATCTGTAGGGGATTTAGTTGCATATGAAGACAATGATCCATTTGATGGTCACTCCGTTATTGACTATTCTAGTGTTGAAAGTTCTACACAAGTCAAGAAGAAAGCTAAGAAAATTAAAAATTTGGCAGTTGCACGAGGTTGGACTCATAAAAAATAACACCTCTTACACAATTTTTAAGAAAGCAATTTACGCAATTTTCGAACAATACAGTTAAGTCATAAGTAAATTATTCTAGGAGAAACATTCGTTTTATAAGGTTTCGTTAATCCAAAAATCACTTTCATCCTGTTTTATGTGCATCATAAGAATTCTTTTTTTGCTTCTAAATAGATTGAGTTTGCATCAAAATTTTTATCTGGATATATCATTTCACTTGTAATTCCTAAATTTTCAAGTTTTTTTCTTATATATGGTTCCAAACTTTTACTAATGTTATAACACTCTGAAAATCTATAATCATTCTGATCACTGTTTTCTTTTTCTTCATTGTATTGTTCCTGACCAATAACTTCTAATGGTTTATCAAATGAATTATTCCAAGTAAAAACCCCATCTTGTTTTATGATATTTTGACTGTTATATAAAGAAAATGCGATTCCATTGGAAATGTCTTTGTCACTAAAATAAGTTACTGGAAAATTTATTAATGTATCAATTTCAGTCATTTTTGAAATCAATCCTGAACCGGTCAATTTTTCTTTATCAAAAAAACTACGACTTTGAAATTTCTCTATCATTTCCCTCTCTATTTCCGGAGTACTCGCAATCATTTTTATCAAATTCAATATATATTCTTCACCGATAGCATTTAAACTTTCATCCATTATCTGTCTCATTCCTCCTTGTCCGAAATGGTGTTCTTCAATAAAATAAACACTGAAATAATTATCAATTTCCACAACACTATCACTTTGTTGAATTCCGTCAATCCCAAAAAACAGTGCATTATTAAAATCATATGTCCAATCTAACAAAGGAGTTGGACAATTATGATGTTGTAAGAAACCAAGAATAGCTAATTCATTTAGTGAGTCAATATGAATTTGATTTAGTATCTCATTGATTTCTTTAGAAAACTCCGTTTTGCCTTTTGCAACAATATTTTTTAAAAAATCTTCATATTCTTTTTGTTCTTTTTTGAATTTATCCCATACCCAAAAACGTTGCAAAGAACTATATAGACGCCATTTTGCTTCACGTTGTCCTCTAAATAAAAAGTTCTGCTCACCTTTATATTTTTCAAATAGTTCGTCAATTTGTTCTTCTATCTCAATTTTTATTTGATCGAAAAACAAGCTTTTTTGTATGTGACTTTTATACTCTGAAATATATTCTTCGTGTAATAATGGCGGTAGTGAATGCGAGCCAAGAATTGCTAACATAAATGCATTTGCTCTAGGAGTAACTGTATTCGGGTCTGCTTTACCATTTTTATCAAATTTAATATTGATTAAATCTTGTAATAAGTTACTATCGAATATCTTCTCCACACCACCAGTCCTTAAATATTCATTGGTTAGCTGAAGTTTTAAATCAAGGTTAGATATTTCTCTCATTTTATATAGTTTATGGTAAAGTTGTTATTCTATTTGAAATTGTATTTAGTTTTGATTTTCGAAACCAGATTTTCGATTTCATCATCATATTTTACATATACTGTCTTTTCCGTGATATTGCATTTTGCTACGTAATCTAAAAATGTTTTTTTTGAATTCGCAGGAATTACATATTTGATAAATTTATCTTTAATCTCATTTTGATTTTCCAGAGCTATCATAGATTTATTACAATCCTGAACTGTAAACTTTCCAGATTGAAATCCTCTACGTTGTTCAGCAATTTTATCCAAATAATCATCTTCAACATAGAAACTGCTATTAGAAATAATATCCAATTCTTCTGAATATGGATTGATCTCAAAATGGTCGTCACAAGACCAGTTTAAAGGACTTTTAAAAATCCAAAATTGTCCATCAGCTTCAAAATTTCTCTCTACTGCAAAAAATAAAGCTATTTTGGGTTCTAATGTCCAATCAAGTAATCTTGTCGGAAATCTGTAATGTTGCATTTGTTCTAGCCAGCGCCAGTCATTTTCAAAATCTTCTTGCGTAGATAATTGGATAAACTTTTTTGGATTGGTTGATTCATTTATTAGGTCTTGAAAATCTTTTATAGTTTCTTTTTCTAATTGTCCAATATCATCGGGTGAACTTGCATAACGGGAAATCCCCGATTTTAATTCATATGATTCTTTAGATTGTCCACGATAGAGTTCTTGATAGTTTTCACCAATGAAAGGTAATCTTCCTAACTTTATTTCAGAAATAACATTTTCAAATTCAGCAATTGTTTCAATTTTATTTTCGTTCATTATTTATTATTTTTTTCCAATTTGGATTAATATTTTGTGGAGTAATTCTATTCTGTCTTGTAAGTCGATTAAGTCTTCGGTTTGAGAAACAAAATAAAATCCTTCACCATCAATTATTCCGTTCTTCTTCATTTCATCTAATAATGTGTTTACGTTCCGATTACTCATTCCATTTTCAAATAGAAAACCTTTTGGAACCGAGGATATTAATATCTTTTTGCGATTCTGGGAAAAAACAAGTTTTCCACCTAAATTATCTATGCTCAAATTTTTCACTTTCGTATTCTTAGCAATTTCCTGCAAAAAAGGATCCCAATGCCAGCCATTGAATTGTCTTTCTTTCATTTTGAAAATGCAATAATCACCTACTTCCTTGAAGGAATAATATCCTTGGTTACAATTATCTCTAAATGAGGGATATTTTATAAAATAATATTTCCAATCTTTTGGCTTATTAGAATAATCAGTAAGATCTTTCTCAATTTTTTGTTGGTTTGAGCCCAATTGATTATTAATGAAAAAATCTAAACACTGCAACACTACTTTTTGTGTTTTTTCGTAGAAATGAGATTTGTTGTATCCTGGTGTTGTAAGAAAGTTTCTGATAACACGATTTTTATTCGACATTAAATTAGCCAACGTACCATCTCTTTGTGAATAGTCCCCGAAACTTAAAAGAAGATTGCTTTTTGTGTTGAAGTCTGAAAGAATACTACTCTCATCAAATAATGACAAAAACTTCTCTGCTCTATTTTTAAAGTCCTCAACTAAAGGAATCAGAGAGATACTTCCTCGCAAAATATCACTATCCTCAAGTCGCTGAAGAATTTCCTTATTACTAGAATGTTGAGCAATGTAATCTTTTTTAGATTTTTCCTCTTCAATTTGGTCAGTTTTAAAGGTCTTCAAAATCTCACAATCTCCATTTGTGATAAATTGCTCAGTTTCCTCAAAACTATTTCCTAAATTAGATTCACGTAGTTCATTTTCAGAATTGACAACTAAATTTCTCAAAGTCCTGATTTGGTCATTAAATATGTTGCTTGGTCTTTTAAGGTGAGTTAGACAAGCTAATAACAATATTTGTTCAGGAAAAGAGAAACCTCGTGAATCAGAAAAATGTAGCAAACAACGTTTTAGGAGATTTGTTTCTTTGTGTTGAAAAAATAATCTTGTTTTACCTAATTCAAATTTGGGCTCGTCTACATAGAATAAATCACTCCAAAATGACGGATTTTCTTTTTCTTGTTTGCAAATGCAGTCTAAAGTATCAAACAAAAAGTTCTGATTCTCTACGTCACTGTAAATTTCTTTTAATAACTCAGCAGAATCAATCGTATTTGCATAGCGAAAATCGTTTGAATCTCTCAAGTCTTTTTTGATAGAAATTATCGAAGTAATGAAGTTGAAGAGGTTTAGAAACGAATTATCAACAGTTAAAGCAATGTCTTGATCTTCTGTTAATATACCTAGCTCAAAAATAATATTCCAGATGGTATCTGTCCAAACCCCATCAATTGCTTCTTCGAAACGTTTTCTTTGTTTTAATTCTGAAATTGTTTCTGCGAATCCTGCCTTAAAATATTCGAACTCAGTTAAAGGTTTTCCACGAGAATTCATTTTAATGTACAAATCGTCAGTTAATCCGACTTTGTCCATATCCAACTTATAAAAGTAGAAAGGACAATCTTTTATTATGCCCCATATAGAGTCTGTATTTAAAGATTTGTATCTTAACTCTATATCTTTTAAAACAACAAGCATTGCCTGTATGCTAGGGTCATAGTCCCAAGTTTCAAAATACCAAGATTGATTTGCAATTTCTTTACTAACGTCTTCGTGTGAAAAGTTAGGTCTGAATTGAATTAAATTTTTGTAAAATTGAGTAGTGCTATGTCTAGTTTCATAAAGAAAATTTGAAAGAAAAATTACTTCACTATTTGAAATAATTTCTTTCACTGATACGAACCAATACAATAACCAGAGGGTTGTTAATCTTTGCTGACCGTCAATTGGGACAAATGTAATCTGGTTGTTAGAATCAACCTCATTGAATCCATAAATAAAATCAAGTTCAATTTCGGCCTCAGGATTTGCTTGCTTTTTAGAAACAAAGTCAAATAAAACATCTAAAAAATCCTTTCTGATTTTATTAGTTTTGTTATCTGTTCTACCTTGTGCATAATCTCGTTGAATTATTGGTATTTCTACCTTATTATTCAATATTTCTAAAAAATTATTTCTCATTTTCTTCGATATTAACAGGTTTATATAGTTCTATACAACGTCGAATTTCATCTGAGTAAGATTCTCGTTCGTCTTTTGTCCAGACACAATAATGTTGACCATTTTCTGAAGAATAGTACTTTAAAAAAATACGTTTTGTAGCCAAAGGAATAAATTCGCCTCTTCTATCCAAATCAATTATTTTTCTTCGTTTTACTTCAAACACAGAATTACTTAATGAAATATTTTCTGTGAGTCCAATCAATGCCATATTTTGAATTTTATGTAAATATTCATTTTCATTTGTGTCGTCAGATGGAATAAGTTTTAAAATTCGTTCACTTAATGTTTTAAAGTCCTCATATCGATAAGTTTTCTCATCTATTAAATCAACCTCTGCGATGATTTTCTTTGCTTTTTCTATATCAGTTGCAACATTCAATAATATGTTGGAATGAGAGCGAAGCCAATTAAACCATTCCTCCTTTTTATTTTCGTTAATTCCATCAATATTTTGTGCGTGAATATGCTCCAGACTTTTTGTAATGTTTTTATAAATTTCAAAGGGAAAAAACTCATTATTATTTTTATTACCTCTGGTTAGTTCTATATTAGCTAAAAGTAAAACGTTGGTGATTTTACTGTGATCGCTTCTTTTGCTGTAACTTAAATCTTCCCAATCATCATCAATGCTATTTGCAATTAGTTGATCTATTTTTGTTTCAAAATCTTCTTTGGTATTATCTTTTTTAATCTGTATCAGACTACCAATTGCTGTTCCTGTGGTTATCAGATAACCGATTTTGTGATAAAGATTTTTGTTCGAATACCAATAGACTAAAGAACGGTATATTTGTTCCACATCTACCCACTTTTGCCAAAGTGAATTAGCAGTCTCTTTTTCATCGAAAAAATGAATATAACTAAATAATGGATCTTTTTCATTTGGAATTTTCTTAGAAACGACATCAAACAAATATTCAATTTTATTACTATATCTATCTAATTTTTCGTTTGATACAAAAGCCCAAAATTTTTGATTATTAAGCTGGTTCTCGATTTCATCCCAAATCTGTACTAACTGTGTTCTGCGTTTAATTTTATCGTCTTCCGACATTCCTTTGAAGCTGTCAGAATTTACAAATTTTGCTTTAATCAACTCGGCACTTGTCAAAGGTATTTTACCACGATTTAAACGTGTGAACAAATCTTCGCTCTTTTGTTCTTTATCTTTAATTTCATACCAAATTACTTGTACACTCCATTCAGGAAGTTGTTTTTCCCCTTCATTATTAATTAAAATGCTCGGTAAAATTATTTCAAGCATTTTGTTTTTAAGTTCTCTTAAATTACCTTTTTTTCCATCTTCAAACCATTCTTTAATGCACTTATAAGCCTCGCTCATATAGTATAAATCGGGCTTAGTATTGTTAGTATCATTAGTTTCCAAAAAAGCTTTGGATTCAAGTCTAGTTTTGTAATAAATAGAATATAAATCATTGGGATATCCCTCTGATTTTAAATTGTTTTGAAGATATTCTAATGTCAAATATGTAACAATTCGATGAAGCGTCGTTAAGCGTTGTTGTCCATCAATTAGCTCATAACCTTTTACATTATTTCCGTCAATATCTTGCCAGTCAGGTTCTCTTTCTCTTACCACTACAGGTTGTAAACAATAGAATGTATTTCTATTATTGGGTTCTTGTCTATATTCCCAAATATCATTGAGTAATTGTAGAACATTATTTTTAGTCCATCTGTAACCTCTTTGATATTCCGGGATGTAGAAGTTATTTCCCAAAAGTTCTGTTATACTTAATGTCCTAATTTGGTTTTCTTGCATAGTTTTAATTATTTATTTTGGAAATTTGAGAATATAGTATAATATGACTACAATGTTGAATTTTAACATCCAAAATTGGCAATATATTTTGAATTTCTATCAGTCGAATTTTTTCAGGTAAATCCTATGTTTCAATAGATTATCGACATCATTTCGAAATATTTCAAATTGACTATTAGAATTTGTTATTTCTCTTTCTATATTTACAATACTACACAAAAAATTACAATCTCAATTACGTATTTATACCTAGTAAGTTATTTTTTTAAAATGTTATTGCAAAGGTTAGATTATACTTGAAATAGCCACAATCCATTTTGCATAGTAGGTTTGAACAGGATATAACATCAATAGGAGTCTTGTTAGAAATATAGAAAAAATATATAAGAAGGGTTTATCCAATTGGCACCTATATTAGCACCTAGAAATGATTGTTCGTAGGGTTTTTTGCGGAGAGAGAAAATATGGATTTAATGCCTTGAGGTTCACTAGTACGGCTATTCCTACAAGATCTATTTTTTACATTTATCCCGATATTGTCCTTTGAAAAAATTAGTTGAACGAGATTTGGAATGTTTAGAAAATCTATATTTCGGAAATTATTTCAGCGATAAAAATCTGAATAAGCGCATTAAGGCTTTAGCACAATATATTCCTCAGATGCAAAATATATTAGTTAAACACGGAAATAATAGTTATTATCTTTTCAATTTGTGTGAGGAAGTTAATAGAGACACCACAGGCTATTATGTTTGGAAGTTTACGGCAAACCTTAAAATATTGATATCTAAAAATTATAACTTTATTGTTGTAAATAAACGATAAAAGTATTAATTGAAAATAGTAAATTATGAATGTGCACAATTAGCAAGAGAGCATTTCTCCATAAATATTGGTATATTTGATACTTTCAATAAAATTATAATTCAGTTGAATAATACTATGACCAAAGAAGCGCAGATTGAAGAATTTTTTATCAAAAAACTAGAAGACCTAAAATATGTTTACCGCAAAGATATACGGGATAGATATACATTAGAAAAGAATTTTCGTGAGAAATTTGAGGCTCTTAATAGGGTAAAATTAACAGAGAATGAATTTGAGCGATTAAAAGCGGATATTACAAATCCTGATGTTTTTAACGCTTCGAAATTATTACGTGCAAGGAATTATTTTCAGCGTGAAGACGGAACACCATTACATTATACATTGGTAGATATCAAAGATTGGTGCAAAAATGAATATGAGGTTATCAATCAATTAAGAATAAATACAGAAAATAGCAATCATCGGTATGATGTAATTATTCTCATTAATGGAATTCCCGTTGTTCAGGTTGAACTTAAAACACTTGAGCTCTCACCGCGTAAAGCAATGCAGCAGATTGTAGATTATAAAAATGATTCAGGTAATGGATATACCAATTCTTTACTTTGTTTTATGCAATTATTTATAGTTAGCAACAGAAGTAATACTTATTATTTTGCCAACAATAAAAATCAGCATTTTACTTTTAATGCGGATGAGCGGTTTTTACCCGTTTATAAATTGGCAGACGAATCCAATAAAAAAATTAGTGGATTAGATTCTTTTGCTGAAAAATTTCTTCCTAAATGCACGTTGGGGGAATTAATTAGCAAATATATGGTACTTGTGGAAAGTGAGCAAAAAATGCTGGTGATGCGCCCTTATCAGATTTATGCTGTGAAAGCCATTTTAGACTGTATTCATCAGAATCGCGGAAACGGGTATATCTGGCATACAACAGGAAGTGGTAAAACATTAACATCTTTTAAAGCTTCAACACTTTTGAAAGATAATCCCAATATCGAAAAATGTCTTTTTGTAGTAGACCGTAAAGATTTGGACAGGCAAACCCGTGAAGAGTTTAATAAATTTCAGGAAGGAAGTGTAGAAGCTAATACTAATACAGAAACTCTTGTGAAAAGACTTCTTTCTACGGATTATGCTGATAAAGTGATTGTTACTACCATTCAGAAACTGGGGTTAGCACTAGATGAAAGTAACCGTAAAAATTATAAAGAACGTCTTCAACCCTTGAGCAAAAAGCGTGTAGTTTTCATTTTTGACGAGTGTCACCGTTCTCAATTCGGAGAAAATCATAAAGCTATCAAAGAATTTTTTCCCAATGCTCAACTTTTCGGATTTACTGGTACACCAATTTTTCCACAGAATTCCAACTATACAGTTCGGGAAGGTGAGCAGGCTTTCTATAAGACAACCGAGGATATTTTTGAAAAACAACTGCACGCTTACACCATTACCAACGCAATTGGTGACGAAAATGTATTACGTTTTCATATAGATTACTTCAAAGGACAAGGCAATATAAAACTTAAATATGGTGAAGCGCTCGCTCAAAAAGCTGTGGTAGATGCAATTATCGAAAAGCACGATGCAGCAACCAATAACAGGCGTTTTAATGCAGTCTTTGCAACAGCATCTATCAATAACGCTATCGAATATTATCGGCTTTTTAAGAAAATACAGCAACAAAAGAATGCAGAAAACGAAGATTATGAGTCACTTAATATAACCTGCGTGTTTTCTCCACCTGCAGAAGGTAACAAAGATATTCAACAGATTCAAGAAGATTTAGAACAGGAAAAGGAAGATAATAGACAGAATCCTGACGAGAAGAAAGCCGCTTTAAAAACTATTATTGATGATTATAATCGACAATATGATACCAATCACAGCAGCAACGAGTTTGATTTATACTATCAGGATGTACAAAAACGTATAAAAGACCATAAATACAGTAACGCAGATTATCCACACAAAAATAAAATTGATATAACTATTGTTGTAGATATGCTTCTTACCGGATTTGATTCCAAATATCTCAATACGCTGTATGTAGACAAGAATCTCAAATATCACGGATTAATACAGGCATTTTCCCGAACTAATAGAGTACTAAATGATACTAAACCTTATGGTAATGTATTAGATTTTCGCCAACAACAAAATAATGTGAATGCTGCTATTACATTATTTTCCGGTGAAGATTCTAAAGAAAAAGCAAAAGAAATATGGTTGGTCGACCCTGCGCCAATTGTAATCGAAAAATATAAAGAAGCGGTCGCCCAATTGGAAGATTTTATGTCCAAAAATAATCTAATTTGTGAGCCGGAAGAAGTATATAATCTAAGAGGTGATGCTGCCAAAATTGCATTTGTGAAAAACTTTAAAGAAGTTCAGCGATTAAAAACCCAACTAGACCAATACACCGATTTAGATACAGAAGAGAAGAGTGTCATTGAAAGCATTTTGCCCGAAGATACTTTAAGGTCATTCAGAAGTTCCTATATAGAAACAGCTAAACATTTCAAAAAGATACAGCAAGAAGAAGGAGATAAAGCTCCGATTGATATACAGCAGCTTGATTTTGAATTTGTCCTTTTCGCCTCTACGCTGATTGATTATGACTATATAATGTCATTAATTGCCGAGAATATGCAGAAAAAGCCAGCTAAGCAAAAAATGACAAAAACACAGATAATCAGCCTTCTTACTTCAAACGCCAATTTTATAGATGAACAAGAAGATTTGACTGACTACATCAATAGCTTGGACTGGAATAGCGGACAAGACGAACAAACGCTGAAAAATGGTTATGAAACTTTTAAAATAGAAAAAAATAACAAAGAATTGTTAGAAATTGCTGATAAACATAACCTATCTATAGCGACTCTGAAAAAATTTATAGACCAAGTGATAACAAGAATGATTTTTGACGGAGAGAAACTAACCGACCTCTTAGAACCTTTGGAACTAAGTTGGAAAGAACGCAGACTAAAAGAACTTTCATTAATGGAAGACTTGGTTCCCCTTCTGAAAAAACAGGTGCAAGGTCGCGAAATATCAGGATTGGCCGCTTATGAGTAGTCAACCTAAAATATACAACTACAAAACATTGCCACGTCTGGTAACCAGACTGCGAGATGATTTGAACAATTCAGATTTTGTTTTGCTATACGCTTATAATGGAACAGGAAAAACTAGAATCTCAATGGCATTTAAGGATAAAGGTAAGCAGCTGGCTAATTCAGATACACTTTATTTTAATGCTTTTACAGAGGACCTTTTTTACTGGGACAATGACTTAGATAATGACAGAGATAGAACGCTAAAAATAAACTCTAAATCAAATTTTTTTAATGGTTTCAGAGAATTAGCTTTGGAAGAAAAAATCTTCGCGTATTTGGAACGCTATGCTGAATTTGACTTTAAAGTTGATTATGAAAAATGGCAAGTAGTATTCAGTAAAAACATTAAAAATCCAAAATTTAAAACAAACACAGAAGAACCAGAATATATTATTCAGGATAATATTAAAATATCTCGTGGAGAGGAAAATATCTTCATTTGGTGTATTTTCCTAGTAATTTGTGAACTGACTATAGATGGTGATGAAGCGTACAACTGGGTTAAGTATATATACATCGATGACCCCATTTCTTCTTTAGATGACAATAATGCAATCGCTGTAGCAAGCGATTTAGTTAAGATATTGAAAAAAGGAGTTGGAAAGGTTAAAATGATTTTGTCCTCTCATCATAACCTGTTTTTTAATGTGATGTGCAATGAACTGAAAAAGAATAACCATAAACGATACTTTCTGCACAAAAATGGAGCTGAAGGACATACATTAAGAGCAACTGATGATACTCCATTTTTTCACCATGTCGCTCTTCTGAGTGAGTTGAAACAAGCGGCAGAATCAAATAAAATCAGTACTTATCATTTTAATATGTTAAGAAGTACTTTGGAAAAAACAGCAACTTTTTTCGGGTTTGACGATTTTTCTAAGTGTATACATGGTATAAACGATGAAGTATTATATGCACGTGCACTTAATCTTTTGAGCCATGGGAAATATTCCATTTATGAACCAGTAGAGATGGGCGTTGATAATAAAGAACTTTTCAAAAATATATTATATGAGTTTCTTGGGAAATATGAATTTTATTTACCCGAAGTACTTAGTGAAGAAATAAAATAATTATGACATTAAAGCAACAGCAACAATTGGGTAAGACCCTTTGGGAAATAGCCGACCAATTACGCGGGGCAATGAACGCAGATGATTTCCGCGATTATATGCTCTCGTTTTTATTCCTTCGTTATCTGTCAGATAATTATGAAGAAGCGGCAAAGAAAGAATTAGGAAAAGATTATCCTCAATTAAAAGAAGGGGATAAGTCTCCTGCTTTAGGAATTTGGTATAAAGCCAACGAAGCAGATGTGCCTGATTTCGAAAAACAGATGCGTCGAAAAATCCACTATGTCATCAAACCACAACATTTATGGAGTAATATTTCTGAGCTTGCCAGGACTCAAAACGGTGATTTACTCCTAACACTGGAAGCAGGCTTCCGTTATATCGAAAATGAATCTTTTGAAAGTGCATTTCAGGGATTATTTTCGGAAATCAACCTCAATTCCGAAAAATTGGGTAAAACAGCTCCTGAAAGAAACAAAAAGCTTTGTACCATCATCCAGAAAATAGCAGAAGGGATTGCGGTTTTTTCTACAGATACAGACATCTTAGGAGATGCTTACGAATATCTTATCGGACAGTTTGCAGCGGGTTCCGGAAAAAAAGCAGGTGAATTCTATACCCCGCAACAGATGTCTACCATTTTATCTAAAATTGTAATTTTAGATAGCCAGAATCCTGCATTGGGAGAAAAGAAAAAATTAGATAAAGTATTTGATTTCGCTTGCGGTTCAGGTTCTTTGCTTTTAAATGTACGCAGGCAATTAGAAGAAAGCGGTGGGCATATCGGGAAAATTTACGGACAAGAGAAGAATATCACTACCTATAACCTTGCCCGTATGAATATGCTGCTACACGGGGTAAAAGATACCGAATTTGAGATTCACCACGGTGATACGCTTACCAATGATTGGGATATGCTTAATGAAATGAATCCTGCCAAAAAAATCGAATTTGATGGGATTGTGGCTAATCCCCCCTTTAGTTTAAAATGGGAACCTAACGATAGCCTAGCAGATGATTTTCGTTTCAAAAGTTACGGTTTGGCTCCCAAATCAGCGGCCGATTTTGCATTTTTGATTCACGGATTTCATTATCTTTCCAATGAGGGGACTATGGCAATAATCCTTCCGCACGGCGTATTGTTCCGAAGTGGTGCTGAAGAACGTATCCGAGCCAAATTATTGAAAGATAATCATATAGATACCGTAATTGGACTCCCTTCAAATTTATTCTTTTCCACAGGTATCCCGGTTTGTATTCTGGTTTTGAAAAAATGCAAAAGATTTGATGATGTTTTGTTCATCAATGCAAGCGAATGCTATAAAAAGGACAAAAGACAAAACCGTCTGCGTGAGGGCGAAAACGGGGAACCTAATGATATCGACAAAATCGTTGAAACTTATCAGTTCCGTAATGAGCAAGAAAGGTATTCCAGAAGAGTTCCTATGAGTGAGATTGAAGAAAATGGATATAACCTTAATATTTCCCGTTATGTAAGTACGCATATAGACGAAGAGCCGATTGATATCCAAGCCGTAATGCAGGAAATTAAGTCTTTGGAAGCCAAGCGTTCTGAATTGGACAAAGAAATTGAGGGGTACTTTAAAGAATTGGGGTTAACTTTTTAATTTTTTATATCCTTAATGTTTTTACTAACAAAAGTTGAATTATCAAGATGACAAATAAAAAATTAAATGTAGCTAATGTTCCCAATTTGAGATTCCCGGGGTTTGCGGAGGAGTGGGAAGTGAGGAAACTGGGGGAAATTGCAATGAAAATTGGAGATGGTTTGCATGGAACTCCTGTGTATGTAAATGAATCGGATTATTATTTCATAAATGGAAATAATCTCGTAAATGGAAAGGTTGAATTGAATAGTAACACTAAGAGAGTTGATGCTGAGACTTATACGAAAAATAACAAAGGTTTGAATAAAAATACAATCTTGATTTCGATAAATGGAACAATCGGCAATATAGCAAGATGTAATAATAAAAATTTAATGCTGGGAAAAAGTGTAGGATATTTCAATTTTGAAAAGAATTCAGATTTTTTTTATCACACATTGCAAACGAAGTCTATCCAAGACTTCTTTAAGTCTGAACTTACCGGCTCTACGATTAAAAATTTATCTTTAAAAACTTTGCGTGAAGCTCTTATATCATTTCCAACTCAAGATGAGCAAAAGAAAATAGCTTCATTCCTCTCAATTTTAGATGAGAGAATTTCAACCCAAAACAAAATAATTGAAGAATTAGAAACCTTAATTAAAGGACTAAGTGAAAAACTTTTTTCTCAGAAAATTAGATTTAAAGAATTTAAAGAGGAATGGCAATTGAAGAATCTAGAAGAGGTTTGCGAATTTCACAAAGGAAGTCCCTTGTCAAAAAGCGACATTGTAAAAGATGGGCGTTTGAAATGTATTCACTACGGAGAATTGTTTACAAAATACAAAACTGTCATTTCAGATATTTTTTCTCACACCGATATCGAGGGTTTCAAAAGTAAAACCGGAGATGTTCTAATGCCAAGTTCAGATGTTACTCCATTAGGTTTAGCAACAGCAAGCGCTTTATTAGAGGACAATGTAATTTTGGGTGGCGACATCAATATTTTACGACCACAATCAAATATAAACCCAATCTTTTTATCTTATATTTTAAATTCGGAAAAGAAAAGAATTATTGAATTGGTTTCAGGAACAACTGTGAAGCATATCTACATTAAAGACTTAAAGCAAATCAAAATCTATATTCCCAATTTTGATGAACAAGTGGTTATTTCCCAATTCATTTCTTCCATTGATAAGAAGATACAAATCGAGAAAAATTTACTAGACAAATACCAATATCAAAAGCGATATCTATTGCAGAATCTGTTTATATAAATAGGTTCTGTAATAGATAATTTTTCTGCTGCTGATATCCCCTAAGAAGTTTATTTTCTACAAAAAATTTGTTTGATAAACTATCCAAAGCTAGTATGACTTTATCCTGTATATATAGATTGGGAATTTTTACTTCAAATTTTTCTAACGCAGATTTTTGAATATTGGGTAATCCAGAACCTACTCGAAGTGCCATAATTTTATTTTCATTTGCTTTCAAGTAATAATACAAATATTTGCTTTTAATTTTTTTGTTAATTTTATTCAGCGTATAGCAATGTCCTCCACTCCAAAATTTATAATAGTTATATTGAATATATCCACAGGAATTTCCACCTTCACTTATAGAAATGGTTTCTGCATCCGAATTATATTCAGAATGGTAGCCTGATGGTAATATACCCCCATTCATTACATAATAAAGCCCTTTTTTAGATAATTCAGAGGCATTTATTTGTTGTCCTTTTTTTATAACACAAAGTAATTTTAAAGGAAGAACAGAAAATTGAAATAGGTCGAGTTCAAATATTTTCTGACAAAGTCCTTTACTAAAAGAAAAATAATCCCAAATCTAATCAAACTCGATTTCGAAATATTGAAGAATAGCTTTATAATT
>NZ_JAPFHB010000017.1:0-45181 GCF_059803555.1 Chryseobacterium sp. TB1-D10
TATCCATTTGGGATGAGTTTTTTGAAACCTTTTGGTCAGGTTTCTGTATATGATCCAATGGCGATTCCTTATAATTACAAGTACAATGGTAAGGAACTGCAAGAGACGGGAATGTATGACTATGGCTGGAGAAATTACGCTCCCGACATCGGTAGATGGATAACTCCCGACCCATTACTTCAAGATTTAGACTTTACTTTTAATCCCAACGAGGTTGACGAAGATGACGACGACGAAGTTGAAGAAGCTACAGCTACGACACTTGGAGTTGGTGGCGGAATCTTCAATCCAAACAATCTCAATCCTTATACTTACGGATACAATGACCCAGTAAGATTTAATGACCCAGACGGAAAATGCCCGATTTGTATTTTAGTATTATTGGCGGTTACCATATCAGAACCATTTAAAAACGGAACAGGAAATCCACAAGCAGACAGACAGGCTTTTAAACAAGCGGAAAGTTTTAGAAATAACCAAATTGCAGATGTCGTAACCGGAGGCGGTGGAAGGGCTAAGACAAGCGCAAGTGTTGTTATGAATGTTGCGAAAAAAGAAGTTCAAAAACAGGTTCAAAAAGAAGTTCAGAAGACTTTTCAAACATATACTAAAACAAATCCTAAAAATGGAGAAGTTTATTCTGGAAAAACAAGTGGTACTAAAACCCCTCAAAAAAATGTTGAAACAAGGGATGGTAATCATCATATGAATAAAAAAGGATTTGGTCCTGCTAAATTGGATAAATCTTCTAAAAATTCAGATGCTATCCGTGGTAGAGAACAACAGCTTATCAAAAAAAATGGAGGAGCAAAATCTCAAGGAGGAACTTCGGGAAATCAAAGAAATTCAGTAAGTCCAAATAATCCTAATGCTAAGAAGTATGAAGATGCAGCTAAAAAATTAAAATAAATTTGGTAAAATGGCTAAGCAAAGAAGAACAAGAGGCTCTATATTAGAGATAAAATTAGACAATGGAAAATATGCATATGCGCAAGACTTGGATGTAGATGTGCTTTTCTATGACATTTATTTAGATAATCCTTTGAAAGATTTGACAATATTAAATGAAGTAAAACCATTATTTTTCATAGGGGTTTATAATGATGTAATAACCAATGGTGATTGGAAAAAGATAGGAAAATTACCCATAAAAGAAGATTATAAAGAAACTCCTTTAAAGTTTATACAAGATGGTTTAAATCCTAATAATTTTGAATTATATAATCCCAATACAGGAGAAATTACCCCTACAACAAAAAAGAAAATAATAGGCTTAGAACGTGCTTCTGTTTGGGACAAAAATCACGTAGAAGATAGAATTATAGACTATTATAACCAAAAGCCTTGTGTTTGGTTAAAAGAAGATAGAGAATTATTTAATAGAGATTTACCATAAAAAAAATAAGTTATTATGAGCATTAAGGATTTAAATGATTTTAAAATCATAATAAAAGGGCAACTTTGGGTTAATCTTCCAGTTATGTTAGTTATACTATTGTTCTGGTATATGCTATTTTTTAAATTTAATTTAGATTATAGATTAAGTGGAATACTCGGTTGTGTAATAGGATGGCTTTTATGGGAGATTTTAATTAGAAAATGGATTGTTTGGTGCTTAAACAATGATGTTAAGCCTGATAGAATATTGAAATTAGGTAAAAGGTCATTGTTGCTTTGGGGAAGAAATCAAATAGATGAGATTTTGAAAAAAAAGACAAAAAGATAAATAACAACAACCCTCCCCAGCTGGTGCGAGCGTCTCGCTCGTTCGTATTGACAGTCAGATAATAATTTGAAATTATTGATATAAATTATTACCGGGCAGACGGCGCAAAGCTGAAAAAGCAATTTACGCTGGTCAATAGTGACGGAATAAAGATTATCAATATCAAAAAATGTTGTAGGCGGATTAACTGTTGATAGGACAACAAGTAGTCAGATTGGTGGTGGAGTGAAATCAACTGTATCTGGAAGTTCGGGTGTAATTAAAAGAGATTGATTTATGTTTTATAAAGTTTCAAGCAAACAATCATTAAATGATAGGAATAAGATTTTTTTAGGGAGTGGAATTCCCACACTCGAAAAGAAAGCTTTTAAAAAATCTCCATTTGAAAGTAGTTGGTACGGAGAGTACAACAAGGATATAAAAGGTTATTCCTACGAACTCTGTAGATTGAAAGGGAATTATTTAGAAACTCTCATTATAAATATTCTGAAAGATGAAGATTGGATACAGATTTATTTAAATATTTTTGAATTAGAACCAGTACCAAATAAAATTGAAGAACTAATTGGAAGAGATGGAATAAATTTTCACATGTTACCAAATAATATAACTAAAATGAGATTGAGAAGTGATGATTATAAAGGTCCTCCATTGTTCCATATGCTTTTTTCTCCCGAACATAAAATTGGGAAATATAATACAGAGCAAGGTTATAAAAAAGAGGTTTTAAAATTGGAGAAATTAGTAAAATCTGATATGGATAATATTGACTCTTTTGTGAATAGATGGCACGAATTACACATACCTCAAAAGACAGACTGGGAAGGCAATACAATTTAAATGTATTTTAAACTCAAACAAACCCACCATAATGCGGTGGGTTTACGTTTTAGATAATGTTATAAAGTTAGTGATGGTAGAGATTTTAAATATTAAGCTATTGAAAATCAATTAAAATAATAATTATAAATTAAATAAAAGAGAGTAGAATTTATCTGCTCTCTTTTATTTTTACAGAAAAAACGTGTCGAAAATGATTGAGGGTCATAAGGTGTTTCAAATTTAGTGACGGTACCAGACCAGACCCATCGGCACGTACAGCTACAACCATCTGGGCGGCTTTACCAAAACCGAAAGCACTTTGGATTTTACTGGCGTTCCCCAGAAAACAATGACCTACCACAAAAGAAGAAATGCTGATGCGGAACTGGTGGTAAAGGAAGATTTTGTATATGACAACCAAAACCGTCTGACGGTGCATACCCACAAGGTGAATAGCGATGCTCCGGTAACACTTGCCAAAAACAAGTACAACGAGATAGGACAGCTGACGGAGAAAGAAGTGGGCGGAGACCAGAACGGTAACAGTCCACTGCAAACCGTTAGCTATGCTTACAACATCCGCGGCTGGATGACCGGGATCAACAGCGGGGATATCCTTTACAATCCCTCAGACGGCTCCTACCTTCTTACCGGCGGAAAGCTATTCGGCTATAACATCCGGTACAACAATCCCGTAACCCCTTCCCTCGGCGCTGCAAAATACAACGGCAATATTGCCGAGGTGGATTGGATCTCAAAGGATGTTTCCCTGAAACGCTATGGCTACCAGTATGACGGGCTGAACAGGCTGTTGAGAGGCAATTACCAGGATCCCGGACGTGCATTACCGGAAACCCACATCAATGATGAAACACTCACCTATGATCTGAACGGCAATATCAAAACCCTGGTCAGAAATAGCAAACACGACAAACAATACACGCCGATTGTTGTAGACAATCTGGGCTACCAGTACACAGGAAACAGAGTCACCAATATTACAGACGGATCCGGCAACAGCAGCGGCTACGAAGGCGGCGGGCAAAACATTCCTTATGATGTCAACGGTAATATGACTGCAATGCCGGACAAAGGGATCTCTGCCATTGCCTACAATTTTCTGAACCTGCCAACGCAAATAAACCAGAATGTCAATGTGACTAATTATTTTTACAGGGCAGACGGAGTAAAGGTGAAGAAGAAATTTGTCTTGACCAACTCAGCTGGAACAAAGATTATCAATACCGAGTATCTGGATGGGTTCCAATACTCTACGCCTAATACGGAGCCAATACGCAAGGCGTTGGAAACGAAGGACGATGCCACAATGGATGTCGCAACCGCCGGAGAGGAAGAAGCTTTCTCCAAGGATGAGGATAAAAGAATAGCCATTATAGATACCGGAAACCCGCCTGTGGTAGACAATATGATCCTTTCTTTCTTCCCGACTTCTGAAGGTTTTTATGATTATGAGAATTTTCGTTATATTTACCAGTATAAGGATCATCTTGGGAATGTGAGGGTGAGCTATGTGAAAAACAGCGCAGGCGATCTTGAGATTAGAGACCGGAATGATTATTATCCTTTCGGGATGAGTTTTTTGAAACCTTTTGGTCAGGTTTCTGTGTATGATCCGATGGCGATTCCTTATAATTACAAGTACCAAGGACAAGAGCTCCAAGAGACTGGTTTTTACTCATTTAAGTGGAGAAATTACGACCCGAGCATTGGAAGATTTTTATCAATCGACCCATTAAGTGAGAAGTTTCCTTACAATTCTACTTATGCTTTCCAAGAGAATAAATTAGGAATGGGACGGGAATTTGAAGGTCTTGAATTAGTTCCTTTTGAGTTCCTGATTACGTCTAATTCTGCCATTGAACCTGTTATTCCACTTGCAGAAGCTGGTATAAGAGAAATTCCAATTGAGCCGGTTGTTATAACAGCTTCTAGAGCAACACCACCTTCCGCTCCGGGATTCTGGGAAAAAATCGGAAATTGGTTTGATTCTGTATTCGATAGCAGTAGCGAGTCAACAGCACCTAGGTCTATGGATAAAACCGTAGAAAATATAAAACCTGAGAGTACGGCTGAAAGTGCTACTGAAACTGGGAAAATTTATAGAGTTCCAGGAGAGCAAACAGAAAGTGGTAAACCATATGTTGGCAGGACTAAGCAAAGTAGTCCGGCGCAAAGAGGAAGGGGCGCAAATGATGGTAGAAACAGAGGAGGAGACACAGAAGTAGTAGACAAATATGACCCTAAAAATCCAGGAGAAGGTGCATATAAAGAACAAAAGGCAATAGATAAAGAAGGAGGCATTAAAAATTTAGATAATAAAAGAAATGAGGTTAGCCCTAAACGAATGAAAGAATTAGATAATACTTATGGAGACAATAAACATCGATAAAAAAGCAGAATTTTGGGATTGGTTTGAATCGCATCATTCAGAATTACCTTCAGATAAAATTACCGATGCTTTAATTAATGAGCTTAATGATAAAATATTATCTCTGGCTGATTTAAATTGGGAAATTAGAGAAGGTGTAGAAAAGTCGAATATGTTAATCATTTCTGCGGGTGGCGATAATGAATTAATACCTGTAGCTAAAAAAATTATAGAAGTAGCACCAAATCTTAAAGATTGGGAATATAGTTATTATAAACCTCCTAAAAAATGGAACTACAGTTTATCCCTTAAAGAGCATATTGGTTTTGATAAAGAAATTAGTATTGATAATTGGGAATATGTTTTGTTGAAGTTTAATGATGGTACATTCGGAATTGTTATTAAAGCAGACAATATAAATACTTTCAAAGAAGATGATAAGTATACAATTGCAGATATAGTATTAGAAAGTATTTTAGGAGATGATTTAAGTTATAGCTTAATTAAAAATGTTGAAATTGTAGACGATTTTGCGAGTAGCCAAATCGAAAATAAGAACAATATAAAATATCTTTTTAATCATCTGTTAGAACGGATTTAGATAACTTAAAACTAAAAAGCCACCGCAATGCGGTGGCTTTTTGCTGTTATTATTTTTCAAACTGCTTATCCACAAGGTCGATGAAACCTTGCGCCAGTTCATCGAGTATCGGGAAATGCTTCTCTCCAAGTTGGCAGAAGTTCCTGTACAGGTTCTTGTGGGGATTGATGAACTCAAAGAAATCAAAGGGCAGTTTTTTGATAAGGTAGGTAAAGTCCTTGACCTTTGGGTCAGCGTACTCGCAGAGCTTCCATAGGATGCGGATGTTGATGTCGTTGGGACGGTAACCAAGGGTTGCATACGGAAATATGGCGCAAATAAACCAGAATGTCAATGTGACTAATTATTTTTACAGGGCAGACGGAGTAAAGGTGAAGAAGAAATTTGTCCTGACCAACTCAGCTGGAACAAAGATTATCAATACAGAACATCTGGACGGTTTCCAATACTCTACGCCTAATACGGAGCCAATACGCAAGGCATTGGAAACGAAGGACGATGCCACAATGGATGTCGCAACCGCCGGAGAGGAAGAAGCTTTCTCCAAAGATGAGGATAAAAGAATAGCCATTATAGATACCGGAAACCCTCCTGTGGTAGACAATATGATCCTTTCTTTCTTCCCGACTTCTGAAGGTTTTTACGATTATGAGAATTTTCGTTATATTTACCAGTACAAGGATCATCTTGGGAATGTGAGGGTGAGCTATGTGAAAAACAGCGCAGGCGATCTTGAGATTAGAGACCGGAATGATTATTATCCTTTCGGGATGAGTTTTTTGAAACCTTTTGGGCAGGTTTCTGTATATGATCCAATGGCGATTCCTTATAATTACAAGTATAACGGAAAGGAACTTCAAGAGACTGGGATGTATGATTATGGGGCGAGGATGTATATGCCAGATATCGGGAGATGGGGTGTTGTTGACCCTCTAGTGGAGAAACATCCTGACTTAAATCCTATGATGTATGCTGCAAATAATCCGTTAATGTTTATTGATCCTGATGGGAGAGATTGGGTAATAACGCAGAGCTATGATAAGAAAACAAATACTACTAATTATCAAATATCATTTACAGGCGCTGTATTAAATAGTTCATCAAATAAGAAAATTGATATGGCAGGATTTGCTAAGGCTGTACAAAGTCAGACAGAAGCTATTTTCAATAAAATAGATAATAATCCTAATGTAACAGTTTCAGCTGATATTAATATTAGGGTTATAGATGATAAAGAAGACCTCAAAAGTACAGATACATTAATTGAAATCAAGGACTCTAGTTCTAAAGATTTTGATGTCTATAAAGACGGTAAGACAGAGGTGCCTGGACAAGCAATGAATGGAAAGGAAATATCTGTAAATGAAAAATATGTTGGTGCTATGATCAGCGGTAAAAACAGTAAAACAATGCCACACGAAATAGGGCATACTGCTGGGTTAAAACATCCTGCGATGGACGAAGGTAATACATTTGGTGCTTCTCAAGAAGGTACAACATCAAATTCAAACTTTATGATACAGGGTAGAATAGCAAAACCTTCAGGTTTGAATGTTTATCAAATAAACAGGATGAATCGATTATATAAAGCCGGTAGTTTAAATAAGAAAAATATCAATCCTGTACATCAAAAATGAAAAATATTATTATAATCCTATTTTTAATTCTTACTTCTTGTCAAGATAAAAATACTTTAAATGAGAAAAAAATATTTTATTCGGAATTGACTGAACCGCAAGATTATATATATGTTGAATTATTATCATATTATCCTGCAAGTAATGCAGCGCAATCAAATTTTTATATTCTAAAAAATGCTGATAATAATGATACTCTATTAGTTGTTGATAAAGATAATCTTCCTGTTTCAGATTTTATAAAACATTATAATGGGGCTAAAAACACAGCTATAATATTAAGAAAATCTGACTTAAAGAATAAAGAAGAATATTTGGTTGAAATCCCTTCTAACTATAATACTAAAAATAAAAGAATTTATTTAGGAGAGTTAATTAGATTAATGGAATAGAAGATATGCCAAATTAGTAATTTTAAGAATTACAAGTACAATGGTAAAGAGCTACAGGAGACCGGAATGTACGACTACGGAGCGAGATTCTATATGCCGGATATCGGGAGATGGGGTGTGGTGGATCCTTTAGCAGAACAGTATAGAAGACATTCACCATATAACTATGCTGTAAATAATCCAATTAGATTTATCGACCCTGATGGTAGGTCTGCAACCGATATTTTCAAATGGGATAGTAAAGGAAAATTAACTAATGTGGCTCCTTCTGACAGAGACGTTATATATGCTGAAAATCAGTTTAAAAGTGATGGAAAAACTCTTAAAGAAGATGCAAAAGGTGTAGATGTAGGAACTCAAGGAACAGTGGAGGCAAATAAGGAAGTAGTTAAATTAGACAGCCCAATCACTGATTCTAAAGGAGGCTCATCTGATACCATGACGACTCTTAAACTCGACAACTCAGGTAAAGCGACAGAATTAGCAGAGTACATGTATAAAAATAATGGCAGTATTGAATTTGCAAATGGAACCTATGGTTCATCAGAGAAAGGAGGAACTATGTCAGTAATTTCAACATTTGGATTAAAAGGTATTTCTCCAATTGACCCACGAATCAATGGCATGACAAATTTCCCGGGTATAATGAGTTCATATGCATTAACCAGTCACGACCATAATCATCCATTAAATACTCTACCAAGCGGTTATTTTCCTTGGGGAAATGTTGGAGGTGAAAACAGAAAAATTTGGAGAGGCAATTACGATTACGATAATACAGTTAATCCAATTTATAAAAACACAATTTTTAGAGTTTATTGAAATGGTTCATATACAACATACAATAACAATGGTACAAATGAAAAATAAACTTACGTTATTATTTTTAACTTTTACATTTCAATTGACTTTTTCACAAATTCCTTGTGTTTCAAAAAAATATACATTTGATAATTTTATTGAGGCTTTTATTAGTATAAATAACGACGAAAATTTCAAACCCGACCTATCAATCATGCACATATCAAGTTTTTATTATACAGATAAGGGGTATATGATTACTATTACAAGGGACAATATCGAATCAACAATGGTAAATCCAAAGTCTCCCAATTTGGAATATTTTAAATATAGTGGTTTTGATTTATTACTTCAAGGTAAGACAGCCAAGGATATAACTTTTTTAAAAAAAATTATAAAGAAAAAAACAATATCAAATTTATCTAAAATTAAGTTTAAAGAGCCTTACGAGGATGTTTCAAATGACCCATATCAATGGTTTCTTTTATTTGATAAAAAAATGAATTTAATAAACTATACTTTGCCTGAAAGCAAGGAAAAGATTATTGGGCTATTTAAAGATTTCAAAATAAAAATTAATGTAAACAAAAGGTAATGTTTCAAACTTAGTGATGGCTATGATTTATGTTTCCCAGTACAAAGACCATTTTGGAAATGTGAGGGTGAGCTATGTAAAAAAACACGGCAGGCGATCCTATGATAATGGACAGGAATGATTATTATCCCTTTGGGATGAGTTTTTTGAAACCTTTGGTCAGTCCTCAGTGTATGATCCGATGGCGATTCCGTATAATTACAAGTACAATGGGAAAGAATTGCAAGAGACGGGAATGTATGATTATGGAGCTCGCCAATACTTACCCGACATTGCTCGTTGGGTTGTGCCAGATCCCCTTTCTGAAAAACATCCTGATTTAAATCCTATGATGTACGCAAATAACAATCCTATTCGTTTTGTAGATCCTGACGGAATGGATTGGGTTGAAGCTTCTAACGGAGATATTACTTGGCGAGATGATGTAACGGCTAAAAACCATAAAGATAAAGGTGTCCTTCAAAAAGGAGAGACTTATCGAGGTACTTATTATGAGCGCACTAAAACCTGGGACAATAAAAAACATAAGGGTTTAGTCTTAGAAACCTACCATACTTATAAAAAAATGGACTACTCCCGAGCAAAAGAAATGAGTGTTGAAATAGATGGAGAAATGAGAAATACTAAAATTGGTGATGTAGATGTAAAGCTAAATGTAACATTTGAAAATGGTAAAACAAAAACTTTAGGTTCTTATGACGGTGTCGCAGGAGGTTTTGGAAATGGAGCACCAGAGAATGGAGAATATACTGTAGATTCTTATCAAGATAGAGGCCCGAAAGGATGGTACAATAAAGGGATGAATCGAGACGGAATAGGATTTAGTTACAATTTAAATCCACAATTTGATACGGGAAGAAGTTTACTAAGAATACATCCTGATGGAAATAATGAAGGAACTCTTGGTTGCATTGGAATGTCTGGAGATCAGATTGTACTTACAACATTTAGAAATACGCTTAATAGTATGTTAAAAACCGGCGGACCTGTTCCTGTTAATATTAACATTAAAAATAATCCTAATAATAATGGTAAAAGTGGAGCAAAAATACCTAACGTTAATGAGTAGTTTTTTACTGTTGTTTTTTGCGCTTTTTAGTTGTCAACAATCAGAAAAAAAGATACAAGAAAAGATAGAAAATGAAACTGTTATCACAGAAAAATTTTCTAAGCCAGATTTTAAAATAAATCAATTAGAATTAAGAGAAGAAAATTCTCTAACTAATTTTTATTCTCAAAATATAAGATTATTAGACCACTTAAGATATTCTCCCGTAACTGTTTTTACAGATAAAGAAAAAAAAGAATACTTAATTGCTTATCAATATGAGGGAGATGTAAAGAATAGTTTTAGTTGCTTCGAGGTAGGATATTTAAAAGATGACCATACACTCGAGAAAGATGTTGCGAAAACTAAATATGATAATTTTAAGACAGAATCAGGACTGAAATTAGGAATGACCTTAGAAGAAATAACCAATCTAAAAGGCAGTGATTTTAAAGTTGAAAAAAAATCTAATGAACAAATTATCCGATACACAATTGATAATCCTGATAACCCAAAAATAAAACAATATGAAATGCCTCCGTATTTTATGGAATTTTATCTGAAAGACAACAGGCTTTATAAAATTATATTTGGTTTTGAATATCCCTAAAAATTAACCGCCACTCTTTCGAGTGGCGGTTTTTATTTTAGAATCGTTTGAAGTTTGTTCTGGCGATAAAAGCGTCAATAAGCGTAAAGACATAATCTTTGTCTTTGTCGGACATTTTATTTACTTCTTTTACTTTTTCCATCAATGTATCGTTGAGTTCGAGTTCTACGTTCCTTACTAAAAAATCCAAAGAAACCCCACGCTGGTGCGAGCGTCTCGCTCGTTCGTATTGACAGTCAGATAATAATTTGAAATTAATGATATAAATTATTACAATGCCGATGGCGCAAAGCTGAAAAAGAAATTTACCCTTGTCAATAGTGACGGAACAAAGATTATCAATACCGAATATCTGGACGGTTTCCAATACTCTACGCCTAATACGGAGCCAATACGCAAGGCATTGGATACGAAGGACGATGCCACAATGGATGTCGCAACCGCCGGAGAGGAAGAAGCTTTCTCCAAGGATGAAGATAAAAGAATAGCCATTATAGATACCGGAAACCCTCCTGTGGTAGACAATATGATCCTTTCTTTCTTCCCGACTTCTGAAGGTTTTTACGATTATGAGAATTTTCGTTATATTTACTAGTACAAAGACCATCTTGGAAACGTGAGGGTGAGCTCTGTAAAAAACGTTCTGGAGGTGAAGGATACGAATGATTATTATCCTTTTGGGATGAGTTTCTTAAAACCTGCTGTCAAGACAGTGTATGATCCGATGGCAATCCCTTACAACTATAAGTTTGGGGGCAAAGAGTTACAAGAGACAGGTCAGTACGACTTTGGAACAAGGATGTATATGCCGGATCTTGGGCGTTGGGGCGTTGTACATCCATTGGGTAATGTTCCAAAGTTAGTGATGGCTATGATTTTAAATATTAACTTGTTGAAATCGAGTGAAATTGTATTTATAAATTTTAAAAACGAGAGCAGAGTTACCCTACTCTCGTTTGTTTTTGTAGAAGAACCATCCTACAGATGATTAAGAATCATAACAGATGTTTCAGATTTAGTGACAAGGGTATTTTTCGTTTTCCCATCCAGCTCAGGTTTAAATATGATGTTAAAAACTAATTTAAATGGAAGTTGTTGATTTTTCTTAAATTTGCAGGTCGTTCAGACAATATTAAATTTTACAACTACAATTAATATGTTACCAAAAATAAATCCACTCCACACTTCCGCTTGGAAAGCTCTTAATGACCACTTTGCCAACAACGATTTTGAACTGAGAACACTTTTCCAGTACAACGAAAACCGTTTCAAAGAGTTTTCATTAGAAACAGAAAATTTCCTTTTTGATTATTCCAAAAACTTAGCAGATTCCAAAACCATCGAATTGTTGCTTGATCTTGCTAAAGAAACAGAATTGAAATCTGCAATCAAAAGTATGTTTGCAGGAGACAAGATCAACGAAACGGAAGGCAGAGCAGTGCTTCACACGGCTTTGAGAGACTTTTCTGATAAAGAGATTTTGGTGGACGGCGAAAACATCAAACCTGCCATCAAAAAGGTTTTGGATCATATGAAGGCTTTTTCAGAAAGCATTATTTCCGGTTCTCATAAAGGTTTTACAGGAAAAGAAATCACAGATGTTGTGAATGTCGGAATTGGAGGTTCAGATCTTGGACCGGTGATGGTTTGCTCTGCATTGAAGCATTTCAAAACCAGACTGAACGTTCATTTCGTTTCCAATGTGGATGGAAATCATATGGCTGAGGTTGTGAAAGACCTTGATCCGGAAACCACACTTTTCATCATTGCTTCCAAAACATTTACGACTCAGGAGACAATGACGAATGCCAAATCTGCAAAAGAATGGTTCCTGAAATCTGGCGCAACTGAGGCTGATGTTGCAAAACATTTCGTAGCTTTATCAACTAACATTCAGTCGGTTAAAGCGTTCGGAATTGCGGAAGAGAACATCTTCGAATTCTGGGATTGGGTTGGCGGCCGTTACTCGCTTTGGAGTGCGATCGGATTAAGCATCGTTTTGTCTGTTGGTTATGAAAACTTTGAACAATTGTTGAGAGGTGCTCACGATACAGATGTTCATTTCCAGACTGCGGAATTAGATAAAAACGTTCCGGTTTTGATGGGGCTTTTAGGAATCTGGTACCGTAATTTCTTTGCTGCCGGGACTTATGCGATTTTGCCTTACTCTCAATATCTTGACCGTTTCGCTGCCTATCTTCAGCAAGGCGATATGGAAAGCAACGGAAAATCGGTGGACAGAAACGGCGAATTTGTAGAGTACGAAACTGGACCAATCATTTGGGGAGAACCTGGGACCAACGGTCAGCACGCATTTTATCAATTAATTCACCAAGGAACAGAATTGATTCCGGCAGATTTCATTGCTTATGCAAAATCTGTGAATGAAGTGGGTGAGCATCAGGATATTTTGTTGGCAAACTATTTTGCACAAACAGAAGCTTTGGCTTTTGGTAAAACGGAAGATGAGGTTTTCAATGAACTGAAAACATCTGGTAAAACGGAAGAAGAAATAGAATTCCTTTTGCCTTATAAAATATTTGCAGGAAATACACCAACCAATTCATTCCTGTTCAAGGAATTGACACCATTCACATTAGGCCAATTGATTGCTTTGTATGAGCATAAGATCTTTGTTCAGGGTGCAATCTGGAATATTTTCAGTTTTGACCAGTTTGGAGTTGAGTTAGGAAAAGTATTGGCAGGAAAGATCCTTCCGGAACTTGAAAGCGAACATAAAATTGATACACACGACAGTTCTACAAACGGGCTGATCAATTATTATAAAGGAAATAAGTAAGAAATAAATCTGGTGTTGGGAAAGGAACACTCATTTTCAAATAAAATCTAAAAAGTAAAAAGAAAGAAAAAATGGCACAAATTCTAGACGGACTAAAGGTCTCAAAAGAGGTAAAAGCTGAAATCAAAGAGGAAGTTGAAAGAATCCTCGCCAACAAAAAAAGACCACCGCATTTGGTAGCGATTCTTGTTGGAAACAATGGTGCAAGTCAGGCTTACGTAAATAGCAAAGTGAAAGATTGCCAGGAAGTTGGATTCAGTTCTTCATTGATTAAATTTCCAAGTACGGTTGCGGAATCGGAATTATTGGAAAAGATTGATGAGCTTAATAAATCAAAAGCGGTAGACGGATTCATTGTTCAGCTGCCTTTGCCAAAACAGATCGATCAGGAAAAGATCATTATGGCCATAGATCCAAGAAAAGATGTAGATGGTTTTCATCCGGAAAATTTCGGGAAAATGGCTTTGGAAATGGACACCTTTTTGCCGGCAACACCATTTGGGATTTTGACCTTATTGGAAAGATACAACATTGAAACAAAAGGTAAAGACTGTGTGATCATCGGAAGAAGCCGTATCGTTGGGAAACCAATGAGCATCCTGATGGGAAGAAAAGATTTCCCGGGAAATTCTACCGTTACGCTAACACACTCTTACACAGAACATATAGAAGAATATACAAAGAAGGCAGATATTGTAATCACTGCTTTAGGCGATCCTAATTTCCTTAAAGGAGATATGATTAAAAAAGGCGCTGTGATTATTGATGTTGGGATTACTCGTGTAGAAGATAATTCTGAAAAAGGATATCATCTTGCGGGTGATGTAGATTTTGAAAGCTGCGCAGAAAAAGCAGATTGGATAACGCCTGTTCCCGGTGGAGTAGGACCAATGACGCGAGCAATGCTGATGAAAAACACCATCATTGCCTATAAAACTTCGGTTTATAATGACTAAAGAACAAGAAGACATATTATTAAAAGAAGGTAGAATGCTCCCAGTGATGGAGCATTTTTACACTATTCAGGGAGAGGGATTTCATGCAGGGAAAGCTGCCTATTTCATTCGCTTGGGCGGATGCGATGTCGGCTGCCATTGGTGTGATGTCAAAGAAAGTTGGGATCCGACACTTCACCCATTGATGAATACCGAGGCTATTGCAGAAACTGCAGCGAAACTTTGCAAGACCATTGTTTTGACAGGCGGCGAACCATTGATGTGGAATCTCGATATTCTGACTTCGAAGCTGAAAGAATTGGGTTGTACAATCCATATCGAAACTTCAGGAGCTTATCCAATGAGCGGACATCTCGACTGGATCACGCTTTCGCCAAAGAAAACGGGACTTCCATTAGCAGAAATTTATACAAAAGCGAGTGAACTGAAGATGATTATTTTTAATCAGAACGATTTCAAATTCGCTGAAGAACAAGGTAATAAGGTAAGTAAAAACTGCGAACTGTACCTGCAAAGTGAGTGGAGCAAACGTGACTCCATGTATCCGAAGATTACAGATTTCATCTTAGAAAATCCAAAATGGAGATCTTCTATCCAAACGCATAAGTATCTGAATATTCCTTAAATTTGATTTATGCAGAAACTTCGTTATTCCAGATATTTTAAAACTTTTGTGATTCTACTAGATATGATTCTGGTAGCAGCCGTTTTTTGTTTTTATTATTTCAGAAATTTCGAAGTTAAATATGACTCAGAGACGTTGGAGCAGAACCTATTATCAATATTACTTTTGTGTTTTTTTTGGATTTTGCTGAGTGGTAGAACGAGATTGTATCATATTCCAAGAAATGTAACGTACACTATTTTTCTTGAAAGAATTCTAATTCACGTTTTTTTCTTTTTCATAGGTGTCATTCTTTTGGCGAAAGTAAGCGCTAATGACTTTCTAAAGACCGAACGTTTTTATCTCGCCGGAATTTTACTGCTTGTTGTAATACCAATCAAAAGTATTATTTATTTTCTTTTAAAATATCTCCGAAGTATTGGCATCAACCAAAGAAATGTTATGTTTATCGGTGAAGGAGCTTCCTCAAATATTCTGGAGGAGATCATTCATCAAAGAAAAGATTATGGGTACAGAATTTATGAGTACCCATCTGATAATTATGAAATAGATAAAATAATAGAATTTTGGAAATACCACGGAATCCATACTATTTTCCTCCCATCTGAAAACTGTCTGGATAAATCTTTTGAAAATGAGCTTTTCCGTCAGGCAGAAGTTAACAAAGTTAAGATTTCATTGGTTCCCAATATTATTCAGAATCACTTCTTTGAATACGAATTCAACTATATAGAAACTGTTCCAATTCTTTCTCAGGCAAAATATCCACTTGATTTTTTTACCAATGTCACAATTAAAAGGTTGTTTGATATTGTTTTTTCATTGTTTATCTTAATATTAATTTGTTCCTGGCTGTTTCCCATTATTATATTATTGATAAAACTTGATGATGCGAAAGGATCAATATTTTTTATTCAGAAAAGATATGGCTATCACGATGAAGTATTTGATTGTCTGAAATTCAGGACAATGAAAACAAACAACAATTCTACGGAAAAAACAACGGATATCAACGATGATAGAATTACCAGAATCGGAAAGTTTCTCAGAAAAACGAGTATTGATGAATTGCCCCAATTCATCAATGTTATAATGGGAGATATGACAGTAGTCGGACCAAGACCACACATGCTGCTGGTGGATGATTTTTACAAACCAAAAATCAGCAGATATAGTCTCAGAAGTATGGTAAAACCAGGTATTACAGGACTTGCTCAGGTAAGTGGACTACGAGGAGATGAGGGCGACATGAATGTGGGGATGAAAAAAAGAATTCTTGCAGATTCTTTTTATGTAAGAAACTGGAGTTTTAGCATGGATATTGTTATCATTTTCAAAACCATTTTTTTATTAATTATTGGCGATAAAAATGCCCGCTGATATTTATCAGAAAAAGAACTAATTTTGTCTTATGTTAAAACAACTATTTGTAGCAATTGGGGAATATTTTATACTGTTGGGAAAAGCAATCAGCAAACCACAGAAAAGAAATGTTTATCTCAAACTTCTTGTGAGAGAATTTTATGATCTGGGAGTTAACTCTTTCGGATTGGTATTATTCACTTCATTTTTTGTGGGTGCAGTTGTAGCGATCCAGATGTTCAACAACTTCAGTGCTTCCTCATTCCCGATTCCCAATAGTTTTGTTGGGTATGCTACAAAAACTGTTTTGATCCTTGAATTTTCTCCAACGATTATTTCTGTAATTCTCGCCGGTAAAGTAGGATCTTACATCGCATCCAGTATTGGAACAATGCGTGTTACGGAACAAATCGATGCTTTGGATATTATGGGCGTCAATTCTCCCAATTTTTTAATTTTACCTAAGATAGTAGCCAGCGTTGTTTTCAATCCGATATTGATTGCAATCAGTATTGTAGTGGGTATTTGGGGCGGATATATTGCCGGACTGGCAACAGGCAGCTGGACAAAAGCAGATTATATCACGGGGATCCAAATGTACATGCCTTCCTATTTTATCTGGTATGCGTTTTTGAAAACTGCAGTTTTTGCATTTCTTATCGCAACGATTCCTGCTTATTTCGGTTATAATGTAAAAGGAGGATCTCTGGAAGTTGGCCGCGCCAGTACACAAGCCGTTGTTTGGACGATGATCTCCGTGATCATCATGAATTTAATATTAACCCAGATGTTACTCAGCTGATGATAGAAGTAAAAGAATTAAGAAAAAGCTTTAATAATGAAGTTGAGGTTTTGAAAGGCATTACGACATCTTTCGAAACAGGAAAGGTGAATCTCATCATCGGACAGAGTGGATCAGGAAAAACGGTTTTCCTGAAGTCTCTTTTGAATGTTTATGAACCATCCAGCGGCGCCATTTTATTTGACGGACGCGATATTATGACAATGTCCAGGGAGGAAAAGCAGATTCTACGGTCCGAGATTGGAACGGTTTTCCAGGGCAGCGCACTTTTCGATTCTATGACAGTGGAGGAGAATATCAGTTTCCCTTTGGATATGTTCACAAACCTAACTTATCGTGAAAAGAAAAGAAAAGTTCTGGAGGTAATCGGAAGAGTAAATCTTGATAAAGCCAACAAAAAATACCCTTCAGAAATATCGGGTGGGATGCAGAAAAGGGTAGCCATTGCAAGAGCGATTGTCAACAATCCGAAATATCTTTTCTGTGATGAGCCCAATTCGGGGCTGGATCCTTACACTTCCAATGTGATAGATGATTTGCTTTTGGAAATCACAAGAGAGTATAATACGACTACTATTATCAATACGCACGATATGAATTCTGTGATGACGATTGGGGAAAAGATTCTTTATCTGAGATTGGGAATCAAAGAATGGGAAGGCGATAAGAATATGTTGACTACAGCAAAAAATAAAAATCTTATTGATTTCGTTTATTCCTCAGAACTGTTTAAGCAGCTGCGGGAATTTATGTTAGAAAATGATCAAACAAGTTTAATTAATGATAAACCAGAAGACAACAATGAAAAAACTAATTAGTACACTTGCCATATTCCTAGGAGTGATGGCTTATTCGCAAGTAACATTTGGACTGAGAGCCAATGCTTTGCTAGACACGTCATCCGCAAGTTGGGAGAATTTTAAAGGAGCCGTAAATACTGCCGTAGATACAAAAGGTGGCAATTCTACAGGTTTTAATGTAGGTTTGGCAGCAAAAGTGGACTTTCCTGTAAGTGGATGGTTTGTAATGCCGGAAATCTATTACACGTCTTTTAAAAAGAGCGTTGAAACGACTGGCGATGTAGAGATAGAAGCTAAAAGTAACAGAATAGATGTTCCGGTCTTATTAGGTCATAATTTCCTTTTAGGAAAATTGGCGGCATTTGTTGGTCCGGTTGCATCTTACAATCTTTCTACAGATAATACATATGCTGACTTCAAAGAAAATGGCACAAAAGAATTCACTGTTGGTTACCAGATTGGAGCTCAGGCAACTCTTTCAAAATTTGTACTTAATGCAAGATATGAAGGCGCTTTTTCTAAGGACAGCAGAAAGTTTATCAATGCAGGAGCAGGTATTGCAGGTAGCGAAACAGAGATCAGATACGATAACCGTCCAAGTATGTTTATCCTGGGTATTGGTTACAATTTCAAATAATTTGTACCACATAAAAATATGAGAAGGCTGGAAAAATTAATTTCCAGCCTTCTTCATATATAGACCTTAAAAATTCACAAATTCAATCCTGTGAGAAATTGATTTTGTTATACAAATGTAGAGGCTATCCGTCAATAATCTTTTAACTCAATAAATAAAAAACAGAACAATATTAATATGTTTTGCTTATTTTTACATAAAATTAGTATTAACTGGAATGAAAGTAATTCTAGAACATATTTCTCCGGACGACAATAGCTCCTTCAAAGTATTGCATATCAAGGATATCCCGATCTCTGAGCTCAACTGGAAATACCATTACCACCCGGAAATTGAGATTGTCTGCGTACTGAAAGGCAAAGGCACCAGACATGTTGGCTATCACAAAAGTCACTTCGAAGACGGCGCGCTGGCGCTGATTGGTTCTAATATTCCCCATTCAGGATTGGGACTTAATGCTACAGATCCTCACGAAGAAATCGTAATTCTTTTTAAAGAAGAGATTCTTTCTCTTCCGGAAGGCGAATCCGATACCAATTCCATCAAAAAGCTGATAGAAATGTCCAGATATGGTGTGCTATTTTCTTCCGAAGTTAAAAATAACCTAATTCCCAAATTAGAAAAAATCACTCAGTCAGATGGCTACAAAAGGTATTTGCTTCTACTGGATCTTCTTTTTGAATTGTCAAAAACAGAAGATTATGAATTGTTGAATACCGAGATAATGCCTTATACAATTGTTTCAAGAAACAGAAACAGGCTGGAAGCAGTTTTTACTTATGTCGAAAATGGCTATCAGAATGAGGTTGATATTCAACAGGCTGCGGATTTGGCTAATCTTACAAAACCGGCTTTCTGTAATTTTTTCAAAAAAGCAACTTCCATTACTTTCGTGGAATTTGTAAATCGGTACAGAATCGATAAAGCCTGTATTCTGCTTTCACAAGAAAAAAGCATAGCAGAAAGCTGCTATGCTACAGGTTTTAATAATATCACGTATTTTAATAAGATATTTAAAAAATATACCAAGACGACGCCTGGACAATTTATCAGAAGTCTTTAATTACGAAGACTTCCGCTGTTCAAATTATTTTCAACGCGTTGTTTTTCCAGCTCGGCTTTTTCTTTTTGAAGCTGTTTGAATTCATTTCTGAGTTGTGCCTCTTTTACAGCAGTACCTTTGCTGATGTAACCAACCAATCCGCCAATAATCAATCCGATGCCGATGCCGGAAAGTGCACCGTAAATGACTCTAAGATCTATTGCCATATCGTTAAGATAAAAAAGCAATGCGCCAAGTCCCAGCAAAATAATCCCTATTACAACTAAACTTTTCATTCTAAAATGTTTTTACTAATGTAGTGAATTAAAGTTTACCACCAGCTGCTTTATAATATTGCAAAGCTTTTGGCATATCGGCATTCAGGTCAGCAATTCTGTTAGCAGGATTTGGGTGAGTAGATAAGAATTCCGGCGTTTTGCTTCCTGTAGACGACGCTTCCATTCTCTGCCAGAAAGAGGTTGCGCTTCTTGGATCATAACCGGCCATTGCCATTAACTGTAATCCCATTTCGTCTGCTTCAGACTCTTGTTTTCTGCCGTAAGCTAAAAGTCCAACTTGTGCGCCTACCGGATATACTTTTTCAAAAATTCCTGCCCACTGGCTGTTAGACATAGACCCGCTGATCAGACTCCCGCCATACTGAGCAAGCATTGCCTGAGAAATTCTTTCGTTTCCGTGGCCAGCCAACGCGTGAGAAACCTCGTGACCCATTACAACAGCAACACCATTATCATCTTTACAAACAGGCATAATTCCGGTATAGAAAGCCACTTTTCCACCCGGCATACACCATGCGTTCAACTGCGCATCCTGGATGAGATTGAATTCCCAACTGTAATTGGCAAGATCCGACTCTCTCCCTATATTTTTATAATAAGCGTAAGCTGCATTTTTGATTTTTGCGCCTACATTTTTAACTCTGTTTGCATCTGCAGTTCCGGTCACAACTTTTGCACTGGAAAGTGTCGTTCTGTATTCGGTAGCTGCAGCAGTAGCAATCTCGCTATTATTAGCAATTTGGATAGAAGATCTTCCTGTTACAGGATTTGTAACACAAGCCGTAATGCCTAAGCCGGCTAATAATAAAGTTGAAATTTTTACAATTTTCATCGTTTTGATTTTATTAATCTTTATTGTGCTTTACAAGTTCTATTCCAAAAATTATTCTTTGTTCAGGAATGCATCCCAGCCCTGTGCTGTCAAAGGAATCAGTTGATTCGATCCTCTTGCGATAAGGAAATTACCTTCGTTATTTTCTGTAGCGTGGCCAATGATGGTAAAATCCGGATGATTTTTAATTTTATTGAAATCATTAGGAGAAATCGTGAAAAGCAATTCGTAGTCTTCACCACCATTTAAAGCGGCCATTGCAGGATTCAGATTCAGTTCATCTGCTGTATGAATGGTTGTTTCATCCATCGGAATTTTCTCCTCGTAAAGGTTAAAACCAACTTTTGACTGATCCGATAAATGAAGAATCTCCGAAGCCAAACCGTCCGAAACATCAATCATCGAGGTTGGAAGGATGTCCAATTCTGCTAATTTTATTTTAACATCTGTTCTCGCTTCCGGTTTCAGTTGTCTTTCAAGAATATAATCATAACCATCCATTTCCGGCTGCATATTCGGATTCGCCAGAAAAACAGAATGTTCTCTTTCTAAGATCTGCAATCCCAAATAAGCACCGCCAAGATCACCAGTCACAACCAAAAGGTCATTCGGTTTTGCAGTACTTCTTTTGACAATATATTCTTCTTTTTCGATTCCGATGGCTGTGATGCTTATCACCAGACCAGCGTTGGAACTTGTTGTATCTCCGCCAACTAAGTCTACTTTGTACCTGTTGCAAGCCAAAGCAATTCCATCATAGATCTCTTCCAAAGCTTCCACTGGAAAACGGCTGGAAACGGCAACGGAAACCAAAATCTGGGTTGGTGTTGCATTCATCGCAGCAATATCGCTTAGATTGACAACAACCGCTTTGTAACCCAAGTGCTTCAACGGAACATAGCCAAGATTAAAATGAATTCCTTCCGCCAGCATATCTGTAGAAACGACAATTTTCTGACCTTCAGAATCAATGATCGCCGCATCATCGCCAATAGAAAGTTTTGTCGAGTTCTGAACGATTGGGAAACTTTCGGTCAAATGTTTTATCAGACCAAATTCTCCAAGTTTGGAAATGGGCGTGAGTTCTTGTGATTTATCTTCGAGCATAATTTTTATTAATGATGAATTATAAATGATGAATTATCTCCATCAAGATTTAATATTATTTACTTAAAATCTGTAAAAACAGAAGTGTCGATATTCTCTGGTCGGAAAGGCAAAGTTTTAAGGAATTCTCTTGTGATGACTTTCACATTTTCAGATTTGAACTCGTCCATTACCAAGATAATATCTTCCGGCGGCGTTGTTATTTTTCTCAACATAATATCAATCCAAACGCCTGTGGCTTCGGCAGTTGCACAATGAGTTCCGTCAGGAAGGTAAAATTTGTGAACAAACTGATAAATAGAACCGTCTTCGGAAATTGCTGCAACTTCCAATCCAACAAAAACAGTCTGGTCTGCGTAGATTTCTCTAAAGAAAGAATATTTCTCGTGCATCATCACCGGACCTACGCCCCAACGGTTGAGCTGCGTCAAACCGATTTTGTTTTTATTAAGGAAGGCCATTCGGGTTTGTGAGCAATAGTCGACATAAGTGGAATTTCCAAGATGACGATTCGCATCAATATCGCTCCATCTTACTTCAAATTTATGGTAATAAACAGACATGTTTTCGATTTTTAATATTCTTCAAAATTAACCATTTGAGATGGATCTTAAAAATGTAATTTTGTGTAGTGAATATAAAGCGACGTACTTGCGATATGTTTGTAGAAAAATTTGAAACACCAACTAGAGCTCCATCGGAGCGACATTTTGGTTTATAAGGTTAAATTAATGTCAAAAAAGAAAAAAATAATTATCATTGGAGGAGGAGCAACTGGTTTTTTCACAGCGGCAAATCTTGATGAGAATAAATATTATGTTACAATTCTAGAGCAAAACTCCGATGTTTTACAAAAAGTAAAAATCTCCGGAGGCGGACGTTGCAACGTGACTCATGCGTGTTTTGACCCAAGAGAATTGGTCAATTTCTACCCGAGAGGAAACCGCGAATTGTTGAGCGTTTTCACAAAGTTTCAGCCTGGTGATACGATGGATTGGTTTGAAACCAGAGGAGTTCCTCTGAAAATTGAAAAAGATAATCGAACCTTTCCCGAATCAGATTCTTCGCAAAGCATTATGAATGCGATGATAAATGAAGTTAATAATAAAAACTTCGAGGTCAAAACTCAAGTTTCAGTTACTGAGATTATTAAAGAAGATGAAACTTATTTAATTAAAACAAAACAAGGTGATTTCACAGCGGACACTGTGATTTATGCAACCGGAAGTTCTCCGAAATCCGTAAAATTAATTCAAAATCTTGGACATAAAATAGTGGAAGCTGTGCCTTCACTTTTCACTTTTAATATCAAGGATGATTTGTTGAAAGATCTTCCGGGAACCAGTTTTGAAAATGCCGAAGTCCGTATTCCAAGTTTGAAAACCGAAGAATCCGGACCGCTTCTCATCACGCATTGGGGACTTTCCGGACCGGCAGTTCTGAAAATTTCTGCTTGGGAAGCCAGAAATCTGGCGAAATTGAAATATAATTTTGAAATTGAGGTAAATTTTATTTCAAAACCAATTTCAGAAACTGAAGAGGAGTTGAAAGCCTTTAAAAACAGCAATCCGAAAAAATCTATCGGACAGTCCAAAATATTTAATATAACAAATCGTTTTTGGAATAAGATCCTTGAAATTAATAATATTAATCCCGATAAACAAATTGCAAATATTACCAAAAAAGAAGTAGATTTGATTTTGGAAAACCTTTGTGCTAAAAAATTGAAAGTCACAGGAAAATCAACATTCAAAGAAGAATTCGTAACGGCTGGTGGAGTGGATTTAAAAGAGATTAACTTTAAAAATATGGCTTCAAAGATTCTTCCGAATTTTTATATCGCCGGTGAAGTTCTTGATATAGACGCTATTACGGGTGGTTTTAACTTCCAGGCTTGCTGGAGTGAAGGGTGGTTGATTTCACAATATCTTAATACAATATAAATAAAATCTTTTGTTAACTTTGAAACCATAATTAATTATTATTACAATAAAATGAAATTTGCAAAAAATATTACTAAAGCCATTGTTCTTTCTTTGTTTTTTTTCCTTGCGTCTTGTCACACAAGAGTAGTCTCGCCAAACAAGCCGATGAATGACAACTCGATAGATCTTTATAAAAAATACACGATCCAGACCAAAGATGCAAAATCTCAAAAAATAGAAGTTTTGAAATTAGATGCGACCAAAATCTACGGGAAAAATAAAGCCGGGGAAATGGTAGAAATCGAGAAAAGCGATGTGAGAGAGATCAAGAAACCGGATATTATTCTTTCTGTTTTAATTGGTCTTGCAGCTGTTGCAGCTGTTGTTTTTATCCCGATTTAAGCCGAAGTTATGCTTGGTTTCAGCAAATCCAAGAATGTTGTTTTAAAAGGAATTGTTGCAATTAATTTTATATATTTCTTTGGGTTGATGCTGAAAATCACATCAGACTACATTCCTGTAAGTTCCAATGTCAGTTTTCTGATGATAAAACAAACGGAAGTCGCTTCCCGACCGGAATATCTTTCTATCTTTTACTTGCACGTTTACAGCAGTATTTTCGCTTTGATGGCGGGATTTATTGCTGTTTTTTTTGATAAAAATCTAAAATATCTGCATCGGTTTTCTGGAAGGATTTATGTTTTTACTACCTTGCTATTTTCTGCATTGTCAGGAGTTTATATTGGTATTTTTGCCAATGGCGGATTACTTTCAAAAGTGGCATTCGTTCTGCTTGGGATTCTTTGGTTCTACACAACTTACAGGTCTTATAAAGAAATCCGGAAGCGCAATATTCTGCAGCATAAATTCTGGATGTGGCGTAGTTACGCACTTGCGCTTTCTGCAATTACATTGCGGATGTGGAAGGTAATTTTAGTATATTTATTCCATCCCAATCCGATGGATGTTTATCAAATCATTGCGTGGCTTGGATGGGTTCCCAACTTATTATTAGTGGAATATATAATCAAAAAACAAAAACGATGAAAAACTTAAATCTAATTTTCGCAAGTCTGATTTTTACTTTTGTTGTCATTTCTTGTAAAAAAGAAGAGAAGTCAAGTGAACAAATCAAAACAGATTCTTTAACTTCCAAAAAAGAAGTAGAGCAGGAATTCCATAAAGAATGGTACGGCATCTATACCGGAGATTTCAACTCAAAACCTACACCAACCGAATATGGAAACGAGATTTTAGAGTATAAAAAAATCTCTGTCAAAATCAATAGAATTACCAAAGACAGTGTTTACGGCTATTCCGTCGTGAATGGAAATCAAAGGTCTTTCCGAGGTATTCTTAATGAAAATACAGTAGGATTTGTTCTGGATGAGCCGGGAAGTGATAAGTCGGACGGAAGATTTCAGTTGAAATTGAAAGAAGACAGTTTGATTGGAGATTGGATTGCGTTCAATAAATCATCGGTCAAATCGCCTGAAAAAACTTTGAAACTTACCAGAAAAGAATTTGCTTACAATCCAAATTTTATGCTTTCCAAAGACAATTCTGGAGAAAGTAATTACGAAAATCCTGTAGACTGGAACGGCGGAAAGGTAAAGAAAAATTCTTTCGTAAACGACGAAGGGAAAACTGAAACTTACGAAAACACATTCTACAGAAGTGCTTCAGATAATGTCTTCAAAATCAATGCTTCTAAACAGAAATTAACCGAAAAAGATCTGAAAAACCTTAGAAAACTGGATCTTCAGATTATCAGAAACACGGTTTTTGCACGTCACGGATATTCCTTCAAAAAAGAAACTTACCGCCAGTTTTTTGAAAATGCAGATTGGTACGTTCCGGTTTCGAATAATGTAGACTCGGAACTTTCGCCTTTGGAAAAAGAAAATGTTGCGCTACTTGCTCGCTTAGAAAAGTATGCAGAAGATCATTACGATACTTTTGGGCGATAAAGTCCAGACTCGATTAAAAATAAAATCACGCATCCGGCAAAGTAGCAAAGAATGTCAATCCAGCTGAAGGAATTCCCCAAGATAATCATCATCAATCGATTGTCTTTGAATCCCAATAATTCTCCAAAGTGAAAATACTGGAGAAGCTCTATCAAACAAGAAAATATAAAGATTCCGATAATTAATTTTACAGGTTCAAAATCGAAAAATGATTTGATGAAATAATACATCAGCATCACCACGAAAACGTCGCCCAGATAGGCTCTCACAAAAAACCAATCTTTTAATTTGGTCGCAATCAAAACTTCGATAAGGAAGATTACAATCGCAATCAAAAAGTATTTAAAACTAAATTTCATAAAAAGAATTTGGAGTTTGGATATTTGACTTTTCGATATTCCAAATAAGAGACAATACTGTAATAACCTACGAAGAGAAATACTTTTCCAGCTGTTGACATCAAAAGACCGTCGCCAACCCTCTCGTGATGCAAAATTCCCATTTTGTCTAAAATTGACTCTGTGACAGTCACAACAAAACTGACTGGAAAAACCAATAAAAACCGTTTGGCCTTGGATGTTATCAAATTATTTTTCTCCTTAGGATCTAAATTGAAAAGCAGAATCCTATTAGCTAAAAACAATGCAATAAAAGTATTGAAATACACAGAGTTAAAACCGTATTCGAAAAAGAAAACAGCAAAAGCAATTGCCAAAATACTCATTAGAATGATTCGCCGGATCTTGTCTGGAAAATAAATCAAAATAATAATAGGAATTGCCAGAAAAATATCAAAAAACCAGAGATAGATGTAATTTTTCTCTACCTCAGAATCTTGAGAATTTGGGAACATAGCGATCAAAAGATACTGCATGGCAAGCAGTCCAAACGCAATAGCAGTCTCATATTTTGAGAAAAAATTATGCGTTTCTAATATTTTAAAATGCCCCAGATTTGTAAGTTTAATTGTAAAAAACCAAATTTAAAAATACTTTTTGAAACTTCCACCAAATTCTGTAAATCAATATCTTTGAAAAAAAATAACTATGAAAAAATTATTATTTTTCTTTCTATTTCTTGTTAGCGTAACCACATTTTCACAATCTAAAGAAGAATTTACAGCTGAAAAAGTTGATGTGACGGCAGAGTTTCCCGAAGGCATTCAGGTATTTAGAAGTGAATTTGCAAGAATATTAATGTTAATAAAATTAAAGGCAAAGGCATTTTTCGCACAGAATTAGTTTTTATTGTGGAAAGAGATGGAAGTATTTCTGGGATTAAAGCAAAAGGAGAAAACGAGAGTTTTAATCAAGAAGCAATAAAAGCGCTAAAAAAAATAAAAACAAAATGGCAACCGGCAAAAGTAAATGGTGTTGATGTAAGAAGTTATTATAAGTTTCCTTCGACTGCAAATATTTAATTGCCAATAATTTCGGTTTAATTTTTGAAATTACTTATTTAAATTTACCAAAATGAAAAAACTATTATTAATCAGCTCATTAGCATTATTCGCAACCAGCTGTATTCCAGACAAAGACAAGCGTGAACAACGCAAAGATGATCACAGCGCAGAGCATATGAGAAATGAAGGCGTTGACTCGACATCACTATCTGCTGATAGTAAAAATGTAGATACTGTTGCGGTTAAAAAAGATTCAGTTAAATAAATCTATTTCCCAATCATTTTCTTTATCGAATTCAGCTTCATCAAAGCTTCAATTGGCGTCAAAGTATTGATGTCAATTTTTGTGAGTTCTTCCCGGATATTTTCCAAAACAGGATCATCCAACTGGAAGAATGAAAGTTGAAGGTTTTCTTCTGTCACGCGTTTTATTTTCTCTCCCGAATCTTGTGTTGATCTGCTGGATTCCAGGGTTTTAAGAATTTCATTTGCGCGATTCACGACTTTAGATGGCATTCCTGCCAACTTCGCCACGTGGATACCAAAACTATGTTCGCTTCCTCCTGAAATTAATTTTCTCAAGAAAATAATCGTTCCTTTCGCTTCCTGAATAGAGACGTGGAAATTTTTGATTCTTTCAAAATTGATGGACATTTCGTTCAGCTCATGATAATGCGTAGCGAAAAGCGTTTTCGGTTGCGTTGGATGCTGATGAAGATATTCTGCAATCGCCCAAGCGATGGAAACACCGTCATAAGTAGAAGTTCCACGTCCGATTTCATCAAGTAAAATCAAACTTCTGTCCGAAATATTATTAAGGATATTCGCTGCCTCATTCATTTCCACCATAAAAGTAGATTCGCCGGCAGAAAGATTATCCGAAGCACCAACTCTGGTAAAAATCTTATCCAAAGTTCCAATCTCAGCGTGTTTCGCTGGAACAAAACTTCCGATTTGAGCCAACAAAGAAATGATTGCAGTTTGTCTCAAAATCGCTGATTTACCAGCCATATTCGGTCCGGTTACCATAATAATCTGTTGAGAATCTCTGTCCAGAAAAACATCATTCGGAATGTAAGATTCACCAAGAGGCAAAGATTTTTCGATGATTGGATGTCGTCCTTCCTGAATGTTGATTGAGAAAGAATCATTAAGAATCGGTTTGGTGTAATTATCTTCAACCGACAATTCTGACAATCCAACAGCGCAATCGAGCTCGCCAATCAATTTTGAATTTTCCTGCAACTGGTCGATGTAGATCATCACATTGTCACAGACATTCCTGTAAAGTTTAAACTCCAGCGCACTAATTTTATCAGTAGCGCCAAGGATTTGAGTTTCGTATTCTTTCAGTTCTTCGGTAATGTAACGTTCGGCATTTACAAGCGTTTGTTTACGGATCCACTCAGCGGGAACTTTGTCTTTATGCGTATTTCGAACTTCAATGTAATAGCCAAAAACACCATTGAAATCAATTTTCAAACTTGTAATTCCGGTTCTTTCGATTTCTCGTTGGCACATTTCGTCCAGAAAACCGCGACCTTTATTTTGAATATTTCTAAGATGATCGAGTTCTTCAGAAATTCCTTCTCGGATCACATTTCCCTTGCTGATGTTAACCGGAAGTTCGTCATTCAAATGATCTTTAATAAAATCAATCAAATCATCAAGGTTGATAATCGGATCCAGCCAGGCTAAAACATCAGGAAATTTCAACAGTTTTGTTCTGATTTCCTGAATGTTGACAACTGATTGGCGGAGATAACCTAATTCTTTAGGTGAAATCTTTTCCGCCGCCAATTTTCCAATTAATCTATCCAAATCAGAAATGCCTTTAAGCAAATCTTTAACATCATATTTCAACGAATCTTCCTTATTCAAAAACTCGATAAGGCTAAGCCTTCTGTTGATATCACCAATATTTTTTAAAGGTAAAATGATCCGTCTTCTCAATAATCTTCCTCCCATTGGCGTACAGGTTTTATCAATAATATCAAGAAGAGATTTTCCTTGCTGACTCGCCGAATAAACGATTTCCAGATTCCTTAGAGTAAAACCATCCATCATCAGATAATCATCTTGGGGAATCAGATTGATTCTTGTAATGTGCTGTAAAAGTGCGTGATGTGTATCTTCCACCAAATAAGCAAAGATGGCTCCAGCTGCAGTAACTCCCAATTTATGTTCCTCGATCCCGAAACCTTTAAGAGATTGTGTTTTGAAATGCGAAGTCAGTTTCTCGTAAGCGTAAGGAAATCGGAAAGCCCAATCCTCAAGTTTGAAAGCACTTTTGTTTTTTAATTGCGTCGGTAATTCTGTTGTTCTTTGATAAATAATTTCACTCGGGTCAAAAGTGTGAACGATGTGAAGCAATTTTTCCAGATTGCCTTCACTCACGAGAAATTCTCCAGTGGAAACATCCACCAAAGCCAGTCCGTATTTTTCTTTTTCTTTATGAAGGGAAAGTAGGAAATTATTTTTCTTGGAACTCAAAACCTGATCATTGAACGTAACACCTGGCGTCACCAATTCTGTCACACCACGTTTTACAATTCCCTTTACCGTTTTTGGATCTTCCAACTGGTCACATATCGCAACACGCAATCCGGCTCGCACGAGTTTTGGCAAGTAAGAATCTACGGAATGATGTGGAAATCCAGCCAGTTCTATATGACCTTCGCCATTAGCTCTTTTGGTCAAAACAATACCAAGAATCTGAGAAGTTCTGATGGCATCCTGCCCAAAAGTCTCGTAGAAATCTCCCACGCGGAACAACAAAAGTGCATCAGGATATCTTGCCTTGATGGTGTTATACTGCGTCATTAACGGGGTTTCTTTCTTAGCCAAAGTATTGATTTTAGAAGCGCTAAAATACGAATTAATTCAGAGAATATTAGACCATCAATTTTGTCATATCTGGAATATTAGATCAATAAGCTTACTCTTAATTAAAAGAAAATTAGAAATAATCCGTTTAATTCTTAAATTTGGCTAATGAAAAATATTTATCTCCTTATTATATCGTTTTCTATGATCAGCTGTTATACTTACAAAGCTAAAACAGAAAATGACCCCAAAAAGCCGGAAACTTCCCAACCGCAAGTACAATCCGACGAATTTTCAAGAAAGGCTATGGCTGTTTCTCAGGCAAAGGGCGCAGTGGCGAAGTCTAAAACTGCCGGAAAACCGAAGGCTGATGACAATAAAAACCAGAATCAACCAATGAATATTCAGGATAAGTTGGAGGCTAACAAGTATTTCAAAATTGAAGTTGGAGGCAAACCTTACAAAATTCAGGTTGATAAATGGGAAAGTGACACATTGGTTGCTCACGTAGTTCATAAACCGAAAAAGATTCTGAAATTCCATAAAAACCAAATCAATCAGTCAACTATTGCAGAACGTCGATTTTCGCAGCCAGTTGCAGATGTCATTACAGTTGCAGCTTATGCGGCTGTGGGAGTAGGGATTTGGGCATTGGTTAAATAATAAAAAAATCAAGCGTCTGTTTAATTTCAAATCGATATCATAAATAATATCAGTTAAAATTTATTTATAGTTAGTCCAAATAACCTCATATTTGTAGTTGTAAAATTTCAAATAATTTAAAATTTAGATTATCTGAACATTAAACCATTGACAGACAATGAAAATTGAGCAAATATATACCGGTTGTCTTGCGCAGGGTGCGTACTACATCGTTTCCGAAAATGAAGCGGCGATCATAGATCCGCTGAGAGAAATCAAACCTTACCTCGAGCGTTTGGAGAAAGATCAGGTAAAACTCAAATATATTTTTGAGACGCATTTCCATGCAGATTTTGTTTCGGGGCATCTTGATCTTTCCAAAAAGACGGATGCGCCAATTGTTTACGGACCAACGGCAAAACCCGAATTTGAAGCGATCATAGCGGAAGACCATCAGATTTTCGAAATTGGAAAAGTTAAAATAAAAGTCCTTCACACGCCGGGTCATACTTTGGAAAGTTCAACTTATCTTTTGATTGACGAAAATGGCATTGAAACAGCTATTTTCTCTGGTGACACTTTATTTCTGGGTGATGTTGGGAGACCGGATTTGGCTCAGAAGTCAGGAGAAATTACCGAAAGAGATCTCGCTGGAATGTTGTACGAAAGTCTACACAGCAAGATTCTGCCATTGGATGATTCTATCACAGTTTATCCGGCTCACGGTGCGGGCTCTGCTTGTGGAAAAAACATGCAGAAAGAAACAGTGGATACCTTGGGAAATCAAAAAAGAACCAATTATGCCCTGAGACAGCCAACCAAAGAAAGTTTCATTGATGAAGTACTGGATGGTTTAACGGCGCCACCAAAATATTTTGGGATGAATGTAGCTTTGAACAAAGGTGGCTATGAAAGTTTTGAAAAAGTTCTTAAGAAAGGTAAAAATCCAATTGCAGTTGAAGATTTTGAAATAGCGGTAGAAGAAACCGGCGCTTTGATTTTGGATACCAGAAGTGCCGCGGATTTCCATAAAGGTTTTGTCCCGAATTCAGTAAACATCGGCATCAAAGGTGATTTTGCACCTTGGGTTGGAGCGATGATTGTGGATGTTCAGCAACCGATTATTCTCGTTTCAGATCTTGGTTCTGAGGAGGAAGTTATCACAAGACTTAGCCGAGTTGGCTTTGATAATGTAGTAGGTTTTTTGGAGGGCGGTTTTGAAAGCTGGAAAAATTCCGGAAAAGAAATAGACGACATCAAAAGAATTTCTGCCGAAGAATTTGTTTCAGAATATATTGAAGGACAGAAAGTTATAGATGTAAGAAAAGAAACAGAATACGAAGCGGAACATATAGACAAGGCTTACAGCAAACCTTTGGCTTATATCAATGATTGGGTGAATTCTATTGATAATTCAGAGCATTTTTACATCCATTGTGCTGGTGGCTACAGAAGTATGATTGCGGCAAGTATTTTGCAGTCAAGAGGTTACAGGAATTTCACAGAGGTTGAAGGTGGTTTTAATGCCATAAAAAAGTTTGATAAAGTTCCTACAAGTAATTTTGTTTGTCAGACGAAAACTTTATAATATTTAAAAGACTTTCCTTCGTCTAGCTCAGGATAAACTTCGCCTCAGCCTGACAAACGCTGAATTTTTTCACTCAGTATGTCAAAGGATCTAAAACCTAACTTCTAACATCTAAAATAATGTCACAAAAATTTCAAGAACTCATACAATCGGAACGTCCTGTTCTCATTGATTTTTTCGCAACCTGGTGTCAGCCATGCAAAGTACAGTCTTCAGTTTTGAATTCTGTAAAAGAACAAGTTGGCGAAAAAGCACGAATCGTGAAAATTGACATCGATCAATTTCCATCAATCGCTAGTCAATATAATGTGCGAGGTGTTCCTACTTTGGCAGTTTTCAAAAATGGAGAAATGCTTTGGAAGGAAAGCGGTGTTCACGATGTGAATTCTTTGGTGGGTGTGTTGGAGCAGTATTCTAATTAAAATTTAATTTCAAACTCTTCTCTCTCTGCCAAAAACGGAAACTTACTTCTGAATTCCTTTAATTCCTCAAGATTCCATTTGGAAAGAACGATATTATTTTCTCGTTCGGAAATTTCTTTTCCGTCTGGGAAGTATGCCAGAGAGCTTTCTTCATAATCGTTTTTATAACCATCAATTCCCATCCTGTTCAATCCAAAAAGAAAAGCCTGATTTTCGATTGATCTTGCCTTTAACAAAGATTTCCAGGCTTCAACTCTGGAACTTGGCCAGTTTGCGATGTATAAAATCGCATCATAGTCATCCTGATTCCTGGAAAAAACCGGAAATCGCAAGTCAAAGCAAACCTGCAAAAGAATTCTAAATCCTTTGTATTCTATAATTTTCCGTTCAGTTCCTGCTGTGTAAACTTTGTCTTCACCAGAGTAGGAAAACAGGTGTCTTTTATCATAATATTCAAAACTTCCGTCTGGAAAAACGAAGTAAAATCTGTTGTAGAATTTTCCATCTTCTTCCACAGAAACGCTTCCTGCGACGGCAGAATTTTTTGATGTGGCAAAGGATTTCATCCAAATTAAAGATTCATTATTTCGGTCTGCCACTTCTTCTGCTTCCATACAAAATCCTGTGGAAAACATTTCCGGAAGCAAGTAAACATCAGCCACAACTGATGAAAAATTATTCTCAACTTTTCTGAAATTCTCTTCTTTATTCTTCCAAATAATGTCCAGATTCAGACCTGCAATTTTAAGTGTTGACATATCTTAAATATTTGTATTGCAATTTATTAATTTAAAATTCGTTTCTATCAGTATTCTCTGATTTTAAATTTCAATCTATTTTCATAAGAAAGTCTTAATAAAATAAATCGCAAAACATCTCTTTTAAGTTAAACTATCCTAAAGAACTGTTAAAAACGCACACAATAACATATTGAAAATGATATAATTGTAATTTTGCACCACTAAAAAACAAAAAAATATTATTAATTTATGAAGAGATTCCAATTATTATTAGGATTGTTTTATTTGATCACAACTTCTTTCTATCCATCGGGTTCTGAGAATCATTCTCAATCCCAAATCACGGTGAAAGAAATAAAACTAAGTCCTAAAAAGAATTTCTTACCAGTAAATGAAGCACAAGAAGTGTACAAAAATCTACAGTTTGAAGGAGAAAAATTGAATTTTGAAGTTTTTGAAAAAGCATTTTTAGGATTCCAAAATTTGAAAAAATCCGGTAAACTGGAACCAACGGCGCATTTGCTTTCGGTTTGTGATTTTAGTCTTTCTTCCAACAGAAAACGCCTTTGGGTGATAGATACTGGAGAGAAAAAATTACTGTTTAATTCCCTGGTTGCACACGGAAAAGGAACGGGTGAAGAGTTTGCTATGAATTTTTCGAATACCGAAGATTCGCACCAGTCAAGTCTTGGATTTTACATTACAGAACAGACTTATGAAGGCGATAACGGCTATTCTCTGCGATTATTCGGAATGGACAAAGGTTATAATGATGCGGCACTGGAAAGATGCATCGTGATGCACGGCGCAAATTATGTGAGTGAAGATTTCATAAAAGCTGAGAAAAGATTAGGCAGAAGTTGGGGTTGCCCGGCGGTTCCCAGAGAATTGGCGCAGCCTATCATCAATACGATAAAAAATAAGACGTGCTTATTCATTTATTATCCGGATCAAAATTATCTTTCAAGTTCTGAATGGTTGAAAAACAATGAACAAAAAGACCAAATCTTAAACGTTTCAGAGCAGAAAATGGCGACAAATTAAGTAAAAAGTAATATGAAAGAAAAATCCCTTCAGAACTTCTGAAGGGATTTTTTTATGTTTAAGGATTCTTGACCAACAATCGGAAACCTTCTCCGTGAACGTTGATGATTTCTAATCCGTCATCTTCTTTCAGGAGTTTTCTCAGTTTTGCGATGTAAACATCCATACTTCTTGCAGTGAAGTAATTTTCTTTTTTCCAGATTTTTCTAAGCGCAAGATCTCTCGGCATAAAGTCATTCCTGTGGATGCAAAGCAATTTCAGAAGTTCATTTTCCTTAGGCGATAATTTATAGTCATTTTCATTCACTCGTAGCTGTCTCAGCATAGAATCGAAGAAAATATTGCTGATCTTGAACTGCTCCTGGTCTTCGTTTTCCAAAACGGCGCTTCTCTGTAGAATTGCTTTTATTTTATACAGAAGTAACTCTGTATCAAATGGTTTTGTGATATAATCATCTGCTCCAATCTGATAACCTTTCAGGATATCTTCACGCAGGTTTCTTGCAGTGAGGAAGATGATAGGTGTATTTTTATCAATTTTCTTAACGTCTTCTGCCAGAGAAAATCCGTCTTTTTTCGGCATCATCACGTCAAAGATGCAGATGTCAAATTCTTTTTCTGTAAACTCTTTCAGTCCCATTTCTCCGTCGGTTGCTAGTGTCACCTCGAAGTTGTTTATCGTAAGATAATCTTTAAGAACTGCGCCAAAACTCTGGTCGTCTTCTACTAATAATATTCTATTGCTCATATCTTTTAATTTATGATTTGATAAAGAACTAATGTTCTTGTAATGTTAATATTTATTTTAATTTTTAATTTAATGATTTACAAATTCCTCTCCATTTTTTACCATCCTACATCCTTCTTCATAAATAATTTTTTGATTAAATATTTTTCTACTACACCATCGGAAGTTTTATTGTAAACGTACTTCCTTTCCCTTTATAAGAATCTACGGAAATTTGTCCTTTGTGGATTTCGACAATCTTTTTCACATAAGACAATCCAAGTCCCTGTCCTTTTACATTATGAATATTTCCTGTTTCTTCCCGGAAGAATTTTTCAAAGATCTTCGTTTTGTTTGTGCCGTCCATTCCCATTCCTTTGTCAGAAATTTCGATCACGTAGAAATTGGCTTCATTTCTTGTGCTTACCCTTATTTCCGGTGTTTCGGGAGAATATTTGTTGGCATTATCAAGAAGATTAATCAGTGCATTCGAGATATGAAATTCATCAACCAAAAAATTATATTTGGTAGCATTGAAATCTGTGATGAGAGTTCCATTTCGCTGATCTACAATCAGTCGGAAAGATTCTGTAACACTTTTTATTAATTCCCGCACATTGGTTTCCCTCAAGTGCAAAGGCATCTCGTTACGTTCCAGTTTGGACATATTCAGCACCGTTTCCACCTGCTTTTTCATTCTCAGATTTTCCTGTTTTATAAGACCGGAATAGTATTTGACTTTATCGGGATTCGTTGCGATCTTATCATTTGCCAGAGAATCTGCAGCCACAGAAATGGTTGCCAAAGGTGTCTTGAACTCGTGCGACATATTATTGATAAAATCCGTTTTGATCTCAGCAATTTTTTTCTGACGCATCATATAATTAATGGAAATAATATAAATCCCAAGAATCGTCAGGAGTGAAATAAAAGTCCCCAGAAGCATAGGCAGATTGTGCTTCACCAGTGAATAATCTTTTCTAGGGAAAACAATCGCCAACGTGTAAAGCGTTCGATCCTTGCTGTCTGTAAAAAGCGGATAGGTATAATTGGTTTTGTCCTTTTGATCCAGATAAATATTATTGGCAATGGTTGTCAGCTTGTTGGATTTATTAATAACGCCGAACCCGAATTTTGTATCGATTCCTTTCAGTCTGAGTTCTTTGCTGATTACGGAATCAATAACTCTGTTGTCTACTCTTTTTTCAATCGGAAGATTGGTTGCGCTAAGCCTAGCGAACTCTTTCATTTGAAAAGAATTATTATCAATATCTCTACTGATGTTGGTTGTAAGCGGTTCCGGTGAAGTTCTTTTAAGCTTCAGCTGGCCTTCGTCCTTGTAAAGTTTTGTTGTGTAAAGTGTGTCGCCTTTTGCAGAAACCGGAATGTTTTGTTTCTCAACAATACTGGTTTGGAAAAGGATATTAGAACGATTTGCGGAGTCAGAACTTTGCTGGATATAAGTTTTAGTTGGCTGATTGGAAGAGGCTAAAACTTCTTTCCCAACGCCGCCATAAGTTTCATTCCAATATTTGTTAACCTCAATTTGATTGACTTTTTGGGTGGAAGTTTCTAATGCGGAATAAACTTTGTTTGAGAAATCCTGTTCGAGAGATGTGTATAATTCTTTGATCCAATACAACTGTAAAGAGACGAATACAATCAATGAAATCGTCATAAATACAGAAATAATTGGAATGAATTTGTTATTCATATATTAATTAATTTGAAAAGTTAAAATTAATGATTTTAAGATTGTCTTAATAAAAAATAACGGTTGAAATTATTAAATATTTCTTAAAATTCACAGATTTAACGTTTTATTGTGAATATCAAATATTCTGCCACAACAGAAATTGGGATTTGAAATATAAGTATTAAATTTAAAAAAATATAAAAACGATATGAACTCAGATATTATTTTCAACGCAGATTTAGACTCAACGAGTATTTACGTAATGAAAGTTTTTTCCGCAGATGTTACCACGGTTTGGAATTATTTTACCAAACAAGAACTGATCGATCAATGGTGGGGTCCAAAACCATGGAATTGCGAAACCATCAAAATGGAATTTAGAGAAAATGGAATCTGGCATTACGCAATGGTAGGTCCAAATGGGGAAAAAGCCTACTGTGTTGTAAATTTTGGCGAGATCAATGAACACCGAAGCTTTGACCAGGAAAGTAAATTCTCTGATGAAAAAGGCATTGTTGATGAGGAAATGCCCGCAACCAGCTGGCTTTTCGGATTTACCGGCGTAGAAGAAGGAACCAAGCTGACTGTAAATATCAAAGTTTCTACCAAAGAAAAAATGCAGCAACAGCTGGAAATGGGCTTTGAAGGTGGATTCAAAATGGGACTAAATCAATTGGAAGATTTGTTATCTGGAAATTAAATTTCTCGCAGATTTAGCTAATTTTGCAGATAATAAGTTCAAAAAAATCTGTTTTATCTGCAAAATCTGCGAGAAAAAAACCTTAACCCAATTCAATTTCCTCATCCTGAAAATACTGAATGATCGCTTTTTTCATGAGAAGCGATTGTTCATTCGGTTTCAGTTCCGGAAGATCATCTAATTTATCATAATGAGGCCAGCCATCTTCGTAATGCGTGAATTTGTAGTAACCAAAAGGTTCCAGTAATCTGCAAACTGCAATGTGCAAAAGATTGACTTTATCATCTTTCGTAAATTTCTGCTGTCCGCTTCCCAATTCCTGAACACCAATGATGAACAATAATGTATCGATTGGTGGATTTTTCTCGGTTTGGAAATTCACTTCAAAAAAGCGTTCTACTTTTTTCCAGAGTTCTGCTTCGCTCATAATTAATTTTTTAAACCTTCAACTTTAAACAAAAATGCATATTCCAAAGCGATTTCTTTCAGGCTTTCAAATCGGCCGCTTGCACCGCCGTGACCGGAACTCATATCAGTTTTGAAAATCAGAATATTATTATCCGTTTTTAATTCTCTCAGTTTTGCTGTCCATTTTGCCGGTTCCCAATATTGGACCTGAGAATCGTGGAAGCCTGTGGTAATTAAGATATTTGGATAATTTTTCGCTTCGATATTATCATAGGGCGAATAGGATTTCATATAATCATAATATTCTTTCTCATTCGGATTTCCCCATTCGTCGTATTCTCCGGTTGTCAAAGGAATAGTATCGTCCAACATTGTTGAAACCACGTCTACAAAAGGAACCTGCGCCACAATCCCGTTGAAAAGTTCCGGATTATAATTCATTACCGCGCCGACCAAAAGTCCGCCGGCACTTCCGCCCATTGCATAAAGGTGATTTGGAGAAGTGTAATTTTCTGATATTAAGTGTTTTGCAGCATCGATGAAATCAAAAAATGTATTCTTTTTCTGAAGCATTTTTCCGTCTTCATACCATTCTCTGCCAAGATATTCTCCGCCTCGGATGTGTGCAATGGCAAAGATATAACCTCGGTCTAGCAGCGATAATCTGGTGCTTGAAAAGCTTGCATCTACCGTGTGACCGTAGCTTCCGTAGCCGTAGAGTAGAAGTGGCGTGTTTTCAGATTTTGCTGTGTCTTTATGATAAACCAAAGAAATCGGGACTTGTTTTCCGTCTCTTGCAGTTGCCCAGATTCTTTCTGAGATATAATTTTCTTTGAAGAATTTTCCGCCCAAAACTTCCTGTTCTTTCAGGAGTTTGGTGGTTTTTTCTTTCATATCATATTCGAAAGTTGAAGCTGGTTTGGTCAAAGAAGTGTAGCCGAAACGTAATTTTTCGGTATCAAATTCCATATTTGTCCCGATGTACGCGGTGTAAGTCGGATCGGAAAATGGCAGATAATGAGAATCTCCGGTTTGGCTTTCAATGATTTTAATTTGAAGGAGTCCACGTTCTCTTTCTTCCAAAACGAAATAATCATTAAAGATTTCGAAACCTTCAATCAAAACATTTTCTCTGTGCGGGATAAAATCTTCCCAGTTTTCAATTCCGGGATTTTCAACTTTAGTCTTCACAATTTTAAAATTCGTAGCATCATCAGCATTTGTTACAATGTAAAATTCATCCTGATAATGTTCCACAGAATATTCCAAATCCTCAGTTCTTGGCTGGATGATTTTCCAATCTGCAAAAACATCATTGGAAGGAATGAATCTGTGCTCATCTTCATTCGTACTGGATGAGGAGATGAAAATATAATCTAACGTTTTGGTTTTGTAGACATTAACGTCAAACGTTTCATCTTCCTCGTGGAAAATCAAAACGTCTTTTTCAGTTTCGGTTCCCAACTCGTGGCGGTGGATTTGAAATGCTCTCAGGCTTTCATCTTTTCTTATATAAAAGACATAATTGTCATCGCCGGACCAAACCGCCTTTCCGGTCGTGTTATCAATTTCGTCTTTGTAAATTTCGCCGGTTTTCAGATTTTTAAAGAAAATTTTATAAATCCTTCTCCCGACAACATCAGTTGAAAATGACAAAATATCATTATTAACGCTAATAGAAATACTTCCAATATCAAAATATTCGTGACCTTCTGCTAAGACATTGGCATCCAGAAGAATCTCTTCTTCGTTTTCCAAAGTTTGAAACTTTCTCGAGAAAATCGGATATTCTTTCCCATCCTCATACCGGACGATATACCAATATTGATTGAAAAAATAAGGCAGAGACTCGTCGTCTTTTTTGTAACGGGATTTCATTTCTTCATAAAGGTCGTTCTGAAGATCTTCCGTTTCTTTCATCACAAAATCTGTATAAGCATTTTCTTCTTCCAGATATTTGATGACTTCGGGGTTTTCTCTTTCATTCATCCAGAAATAAGGGTCATTCCTCTGGTCATTATGAATTTCGAGAAGTTTATCTATTTTTTTTGCTTTTGGAGCATTCATTCTTTGGAAAGTATTTGTCTGAAATGATTTTCAGATTTAACAAATTTAAACAAAAAACCATCTTCTCGGAAAGAAGACGGTTTTGATTTATGAAGTCAATAATTACTTATTGATGCTTTTGATGTATTTTTCTACCGCCATTGTCATAGACGGCGTTTCTTTGGTTGGAGCCATCACATTGACAGTCAATCCGGCTTCTTCTGCTGCGGCTTGCGTTGTAGTTCCGAAAACAGCAATTTTGGTTTCTTTCTGTTCAAAATCAGGGAAATTGATTTTCAAAGACTTGATTCCTTGCGGGCTAAAGAAAACCAGCATTTCGTAATCATTGATGTTAATATCAGTCAGGTCGCTCGCAACTGTTTTGTACATGATTGCTCGCGTCCACTCGATATTTGCAGAGTCCAACACTTTTGGAACTTCCGGTGTCAAAATATCAGATGAAGGCAAAAGATACTTTTCGGACGGATGTTTTTTGAATAAAGTTGCCAAGTCGGAAAAATTCTTCTCGCCAAAGCTTATTTTCCTTTTTCTGTAAACAATATGCTTCTGCAAATAGTTGGCAATGGCCTCGGACTGGCAGATGTAGCGCATCGAATCCGGCACTGCGAATCTCATTTCCTCTGCAAGACGAAAATAATGATCAATCGCATTTTTACTCGTGAAAATAATCCCTGTATATTGAGTCAGGTCTATTTTCTGCGTTCTCAGATCTTTCGCATCCACACCTTGAACGTGAATAAAAGGACGGAAATCAATCTTGATTTTCTCTTTTTTTGCAATCTCCAGATAAGGCGAAGATTCGTTTGGCGCTGGTTGTGAAACTAAAATAGATTTGATTTTCATCTTGAAATGTCTATGTTACATTTAATAAAACAAGAACTTCCATAGTACCAAAACAGGTACTATTTGAAGCGTGCAAATATACAAAAATTTATAATACCATTTTTCTGGCAAAATTGCTTGATTATGAAAAATATAGATTAGGTTTTTCAGCACAAACAATGAAATTAATATAATTATGATGACATAAAAATATTGTACCAAATCCACCGGATAGTAGAAAAGTGCAAATCCGGCGATCATAAAGCCAATGGATTCCAGAAAATAAAACTTGCTGGAGATCAGGGCCAGACCCTTCAGGTTTTTCCCATTGCCAATACTGTTGTAGAAAAGAAATGTGATAAAATTCTTGATCACATCAAAAGCCAAAACAGCTAAAACTGAAAATCCAAATTTATTAAGTTGAAGTCCAAAAATCTTAATATCAGAAATGAATTTTGGAATAATGGGTACGAATTGGGACAAGAGTAGAGAGATCATAACAGCCCTTACGATGGAAATAATCATCCATGAAGGTGTAAGATTGTTGGAATCATCAATTTTCTGTAAAAGAAAATCCTTGATGTTAGCATCCCGATTGAAAACAGAAAGCACAATAATGTAAGCGAAGACACTTCCGAGAATACAATATATTACCCAATCATTATGTTCCGTAATTCTAACCAACCTACAATTTTTTGCAAAAATAGGAATTAGATTACTGGAATATGTTAATTAGTTTATAAATATTCAACTTATTTAAAAAATAAAATATTGAAGTTCCGAAATAATTTCCAGCATATTATTTTAGGCGCTTCAGAAAATCAACAGCTTCAGAAAATTGTCTCTCCTGTAAGAATTTTATGAGTAATAATCCCAAAACCTACGATTGCATTTTTTACACAAATATTGTGGCTTTTTAGTTTTTTGCAGTTCCATTTTTAATAATACTGTTTAAATAACAAAGTTTTAATACACCTAATATCATTCTCATCTTTTGCGATACGTTTTTTCTGTAAAAACGAGAGTAGAATTGCCTACTCTCGTTTTTTGAATTTATAATTATTGTCTTAATTGAATAGCTTAATATTAAAATCGTCACTACTATCACTAACTTTGCTTCCAATCTACTGTGTTGAATTCCTTTATCTATAATGGCTATTCTTTTATCCTCATCCTTGGAGAAAGCATCTTCCTCTCCGGCGGTTGCGACATCCATTGTGGCATCGTCCTTCGTTTCCAATGCCTTGCGTATTGGCTCCGTATTAGGCGTAGAATATTGGAACCCGTCCAGATATTCGGTATTGAATAATCTTTGTTCCGTCACTATTGACAAGGGTAAATTTCTTTTTCAGCTTTGCGCCATCGGCATTGTAATAATTTATATCATTAATTTCAAATTATTATCTGACTGTCAATACGAACGAGCGAGACGCTCGCACCAGCTGGGGGGGGGTTGAAGTATCCATTTAATCTAGGATCTCCAATTTTGCATTTATACAAAGAACCATAAGAACGGTTATATGTGTTTTTATTATATTTATCTAAATAAAATTTTGTAATAGCTCCGTCTTTTCCTGAGTCTTTTGAAAGATATGCACCTGTCAATTCAACTCCAAGATAATCAGATAGCTTAACCGCAAATTCCTCTGCTTGTGCCAAAGTTGGCTGTCCTTTTTCTCCAACATCTACAATCTGATCAGAAGTTTTTAAATTTTGTCCGTCTTTCAATATTCCCTTAGCAATATTATCTACCTCTACTTTAACATTTCCTTTTTTATCTCTAACAACTTCTCCATCTTTCGATTTAACAATTCTGTCAGGATCATTATTAGTTTCGCCAACTTGTCTTACTTCTCCTGTTTTTTTGTTAAGTGTAAAATCTGTGAGAACTCCACGACCGTCAGGATCAATATTGCTTATAGGATTGTTAAGTGTGTAATTAAAAGGCGACCATTCTAAATACTTCTCCGCCAATGGATCCACCACCCCCCATCTACCAATATCGGGCATATACATCCTCGCACCATAATCATACATTCCGGTTTCTTGAAGCTCTTTTCCGTTGTACTTGTAATTATAAGGAATCGCCATCGGATCATACACAGAAACCTGACCAAAAGGCTTCAAAAAACTCATCCCGAAAGGATAATAATCGTTCCTGTCCATTATTTGCAAATCGTTTCCGTTTTTCACATAGCTCACCCTCACATTTCCAAGATGATCCTTATACTGGTAAATATAACGAAAATTCTCATAATCGTAAAAACCTTCAGAAGTCGGGAAGAAAGAAAGGATCATATTGTCTACCACAGGAGGGTTTCCGGTATCTATAATGGCTATTCTTTTATCCTCATCTTTGGAGAAAGCTTCTTCCTCTCCGGCGGTTGCGACATCCATTGTGGCATCGTCCTTCGTATCCAATGCCTTGCGTATTGGCTCCGTATTAGGCGTAGAGTATTGGAAACCGTCCAGATGTTCTGTATTGATAATCTTTGTTCCAGCTGAGTTGGTCAGGACAAATTTCTTCTTCACCTTTACTCCGTCTGCCCTGTAAAAATAATTAGTCACATTGACATTCTGGTTTATTTGCGCCATATTTCCGTATGCGACTCTTGGTTACCGTCCCAACGACATCAACATCCGCATCCTATGGAAGCTCTGCGAGTATGCAGACCCAAAGGTCAAAAACTTTACCTACCTTATCCAAAAACTGCCCTTTGATTTCTTTGAGTTCATTAATCCGCACAAGAACCTGTACTGGAACTTCAGCCAACTTGGAGAGAAGCATTTCCCAATACTCGATGAACTGGCGCAAGGTTTCCTTGACCTCGTAGACAAGCAGTTTGAAAAATAATAATAAAGCCACTCAATTGAGTGGCTTTATTATTTATCTCTGAGTTTTCCCTGTCCCATCAGTAGCATAACCTTCTAAGATATTTATGCTTAAAAAAGAAGCATCATTATTTATATCGGAAAATTTTTCAGCATTTTCTTTATAAATGATAGGTTTATACTTTTCTTTATTTGATATGTAATCCTCAAACAAATACTTTTTATTTATAGGATTAGAAGATTTATAATCGTAGTTGGATTCTTTACTCAATAAAATAAGATGTGGTAATTTATCACTATAATATACTGTAAGATAACCAAGGTTTGAGGTCTCTATATAACCATCTTTTGGTTTTGTAATCCCATAATATTTACCCGGAATCAGATAACAAGTTCCTCCATATCTTTTCCACATCGTAATATATTGTCCATTGGTTGCTTTGAAAAAAGAACGACTTTGATCATACCAAACAAATAAAGCTCCTAAAACTGCAATCAATATAACGAAGACTTTCAGTATTCTTTTCATAATTAAATTATTTGGGTCCACGTAATGGATTTGAGGATTGGGACTTGTAAACTGCGGCACGCCTACTATCATAATTTTTGTGTCCGAGAGTATGACCTATTTTTTGAGCCATTTGAGTGGTTTGTCCTTCAGTAGCAAAAGTACCTTGTTGCTTGCTTTGGAGAGCATCAAATCCTAATCTTGCGGTTCCCCAGGTTAAACCATTATTTCCAGCAATATAACCTGCTCCAAAATTTCCAATATCTCGTGCTGAAGCGATAACAGAAACGTTATCAGTCTTATCTCCAGTATCTACTGAAAACAAAACACCACGATAGCTATATTGTTGCACGGTCATTCCTTCAGGTCTTTGATCGGTTCCTCCAGCTTCTCCATTGGGACCATTGGTTTTAAAATCATATTGTTCATTACCTTTACCGTTCGCCATATATTTAATAATATTAGGCTCATTAGCACCCATCAAATCATTAAGGAAATCATTGCCACTTAAATCACCTGGACTAATTACAGCACCTACAACAGCTTGGTTATCGTCTCCCATAAAAGAGCGAGGGGTTAAAGAGTTAGCAAGATGGTCTGAAGTTTCTACATCATAATTGCCTTTCGCATCTGCTACATAAATCCCATTATTCCCATCATCTTTAGCACTTACGACAGTATATGTACCATTTTCATTTAATTTTACACCTGTGCTTTCAACTCCACGACCATCGGGATCGATGAATCGTATTGGATTGTTTACGGCATAATTGTAAGTAGAGTGTCTGCGGTATTGTTCTGCTAATGGGTCAACAACTCCCCATCTACCAATATCGGGCATATAAAATCTTGCGCCATAATCGTACATCCCCGTTTCTTGTAACTCCTTCCCGTTGTACTTATAATTATAAGGAATCGCCATTGGATCATATACAGAAACCTGACCAAAAGGTTTCAAAAAACTCATCCCAAATGGATA
>NZ_JAPFHB010000018.1:0-42303 GCF_059803555.1 Chryseobacterium sp. TB1-D10
AAAGTTTAATTAAATGCTTTTCTCTTTCTAAATTTAATATTTTCCCAATCATATTTTATTATTACAAATCTAAAGGAGTGGAGCTCTTTTTTTGGTGGCTGGAAAAGCTATGGCAAAAAATAGCGGGAGTGGAAGGCGGATAAAGCTGCCCAAATTATTATTTCACTATATTTTATGAAAAGCCAATCTCGGAGTTCCATCAGCAACGTAAATGATTCCACATTTTTGGTAACCATGTTTTTCCAGAACTTTTTGCATCGCGATGTTGGTTTCGTGCGTATCGATTCTGATGTTCGGGAATTGGCAAAAACACCATTCAAAACAGAATTGCGCAATGCCTTTTGCTTTTCCGTTGGATGCTAATCTGTGGATGACGGCGTACTTTTCTTCATTCAGCCAGGCTCCGTTTTCTATCAATGAATAATTTGGATCGTCGCCGATTATGAAATCAAACGTTGCAACAACCTCATCATTTTCAAAAATCAAAAAATTAAATCCATTCTGAATACTTTCCAACATTAATTCTTTGGAAGGATATCCGTTTGTCCATTGGATTTGGTTTCCACTTTCCCGCATCAGCTTTCTGGCTGTGTTGATGCAGTTCATTATTTCGTTGATATCCTCGGGATTTGATTTTCTGATTTTCATATTATCAATATTAATTACAAAAATAATAATCTTTGAACCAATAAGAAAAGAGGAATTCTCGTTGTGTTTCCGAAAAAAAACTATATTTGCTAATCTTAACAAAAATTAACACTGAAAATATGGATAACGCAGAAACTTTGAATTCTAAATTTGAGGAACTGGAAGTGAAATCAACGAAACACCCAAAAGGATTGTGGGTACTTTTCGGTACGGAAATGTGGGAGCGTTTCAATTTCTACGGAATGCGAGCCTTGCTTACTTTATTTATGGTAAATTCTCTTCTAATCAAGGAAGCAGATGCCGCAATTATTTATGGAGGATTTCTAGCTCTGTGTTATCTGACGCCACTTTTAGGCGGATTCATTGCTGATAAATATATCGGAAACAGAAATGCAATTTTGGTGGGCGGAACTTTGATGGCGCTTGGCCAATTGTTATTATTCTTCAGTGCTTCAACATTTTCCACAAATCTTGGAGGCGCAAAAGGACTAATGTGGCTGGCACTTTTCATCATTATTTTCGGAAACGGATTCTTCAAACCGAATATTTCATCGATGGTGGGGAGTCTTTATCCAAAGCAGGAAAAGTCCAAACTGGATTCTGCTTTTACGATTTTCTATATGGGAATTAACATCGGAGCCTTCTTGGGTCAGTTCATTTGTCCTTATCTAGGTGATGTGAAAGATGCTGGTGGTGTAAGAGATATTTTCGCTTTCAAATGGGGATTCTTGGCGGCTTCTATCGCAATGTTGATAGGAACGGTCACTTTCTTTATCCTTAAAAATAAATACGTTGTAACGCCTGAAGGTCGACCAATTGGTGGATTACCGAAAAACAACACTAGTGAAGATTTTGAAGAAGGCGAAACACAAACTGCAAAATTCGCTGGTAAAAATATGGGAATTGCAGCATTGTTATTCGTTGCACTTTTCTTCGTATTCAGATATATTTTGGTAAGCGAATTGGGTTTCAGCTCTGTAGGAATGGGACAATTGATTAAAGGAATTATTTATCCATTTATCTACGCAGCTGGGATTTCATTGGCATTCCTGATTATGAGTTCTGCTGAAAATAAAGTAGAAAGACAGAGAATTTGGGTAATTTATATCGTTTCTTTCTTTATCATTTTCTTCTGGGCAGCATTTGAACAAGCTGGTTCATCATTAACTTTCATTGCTGATAATCAAACCGACAGAGATATTTTTGGTTGGAATATGCCGCCATCTATGGTTCAGATTTTCAACGGATTGTTCGTTGTGGCATTGGCTTTACCATTCAGTTTGCTTTGGGATAAATTGAGAGCTAAAGGAAAAGAGCCGGTTTCTCCAATGAAACAAGCGATTGGTTTGGCATTGATTGCTTTATCATATTTCATTATCGCTTATAACGTAAAAGACCTTGGAAATACCGGACTATTGGCTATCAAATGGCTGATGTTATTATACCTAATCCAAACAATGGGAGAACTTTGTCTTTCCCCAATCGGATTATCTTTGGTAGGGAAATTGGCTCCGAAAAGATTTGCTTCTTTATTGTATGGTGTATTCTTTATTTCTAATGCCGCTGGTTATGCATTAGCTGGTTCATTGGGAGCAATCATCCCAGCAACAGGAGATAAGTTTGTAAAAGCTGAAAAATTGGGTGTAAATCTTCAAGACGTTTTGGACAAAAAAGTAACGTTGACTCCTGAGCAAGTTGCCTTATTCGAAAAAGAACAATTGCCAATCGCCAACACGACTTTTGCTGGTGTAGAAATTCATAATTTGTTTGAGTTCTTTATGGTATTCGTTGTACTTTGTGGAATCGCTGCTGTAATCTTAGCAATTCTATCTCCGAGATTAAAGAAAATGATGCACGGATTAAGCTAAAATCCGACAAAACATAAAATTATAAAACCACCGAATATTCGGTGGTTTTTTGTTAAATTCGTATGGCTTAAATCACAATTGTTGACTCATTCGTCAACAATTGAGTTAGTAACTTTTTAATAAAATAAATTCGTGACACAATGAGTCACTAATTAAATCAATTACCATTCATCATTTATGAACCTAACTCTCGAACAAATACAGGATTTCAAAGGGAAATATCCAAAACAAATCTGGTCGCTTTTTTTCTCCGAAATGTGGGAACGATTCTGCTTTTATGGAATGCGCGGAATGCTCGTTTTCTTTATGATTTCACAACTCAAGTTCGATGATGAACAAGCGAATTTACAATATGGCGCAACACAAGCATTCGTTTATGCTTTTACATTCGTTGGTGGACTTTTCGCAGATAAGATTTTAGGATTCAGGAAATCTCTATTTTGGGGTGGTTTCTTAATGATAATTGGGAGTGTGATTCTCGCTATTAATCCTCACGATTATTTCTTCTTGGGAATTGCATTTACAGTTGTAGGAACAGGTTTCTTCAAACCAAATATTTCCACAATGGTAGGGAAATTATACAAATCCGGAGACTCCAGAACCGATGCTGGGTTTTCACTTTTCTATGCCGGAATCAATCTTGGCGCACTTTTGGGCGGTTATCTTTGCATTGCCATCGGAAAAGGCGAAATGTTGTCACGTTTAATCCCAGAACACAAAAGATGGAATGTGGCTTTCGGATTGGCAGCCATCGTGATGGTAATTAGTCTGGTTAATTTTATTTTCACTCAAAGACAATTAGGACCAATCGGACTTCAACCTCAAAAATTAAACTCAGACGGTACTTTCTCAGCCTTGGCAAAATGGAATGAGTACAGTGTTTATATTTTATCTTTAATATTTGTTCCATTAATTATGATAATGGTTTCTGTCCCGCAATACACAGATTATTTTATGTGGACAGTTGGCCCTTTGACGCTGATTTATTTGTTTTATGAAATGACAAAAGTTACATCAGCCGAGAGGAACAAACTTTGGGCAGCCTTAGTTTTCATCATTTTCTCCATCGTTTTCTGGGGAATTTATGAGCAATCCGGAGGTTCACTGAGTATTTTTGCTGCAAACAATCTGAACAAAGATTTATTAGGATTAGACCCCAATGGCGTGAATAATTCCGGAGGTGCTTTCTTCATTATTTTTCTGTCGCCAATCGTTGGTTTGTTGTGGATTTGGCTGAGCAAAAGAAAGCTAGAACCCAATACATTAATTAAATTTGGTTTAGGATTCATTTTTCTTGGATTGGGATATTACGTGCTTTTTGCGACCAAATTCTTTGCAACTTTACAAGGAATTACTTCGCTTAATATTTTTACGATTGCTTTACTGGTAATTACTTTTGGGGAATTGTGCCTCTCTCCCATTGGATTATCTATTATGACAAAACTTTCCACCGAGAAACTTCAGGGAATGATGATGGGAATGTGGTTTTTGGCTTCTGCTTACGGTCAATATGTCGCAGGACAAATCGGTGCAGGAATGGCAAAAGTAAAAACCGGCGCCAACAATTACGACGCCCTCATCACTTACACCGATGGATACAAACAATTGGGTTTATACGCATTAATTGCAGGCGTTGTGCTAATTTTGATTTCTCCACTCGTGAAAAAACTAATGCAAGAGGTGAGATAATGATTTAACTAAAATCTTTTTCAACGATCCAAACACAGATGAAAAAAATTACAACTTTACTAATTCTCTTCCTGATTCCAGTTTTTGGAATGGCGCAAGTCAAATGGATGACGATTTCCCAAGCGTTGGAAGCTCAGAAAAAGGCACCAAAGAAAATCCTTATCGATTTCTATGCAGACTGGTGCGAGCCGTGCAAAGAAATGGACAAAAAAACCTATAATCATCCTGAGATTGCAAAAATCATCAATGAAAATTTCTACGCCGTGAAGTTTGAAAGTGATGGAAATTCCACCGTTAATTTTCTTGGGCATAAGTTTACAAACCCCGAATATAAAGGCAAAAAAGGCAAATCCACGCTTCATCAGTTTTCCAAATATATGAACATCAATATGATTCCGACAATGGTCTTTCTTGATGAAAAAACCGACCCGATTACCAGTCTTTCCGGATTTCTAAAAGCGAAAGAAGTGGAACCGTATTTCTCAATGATTGCTTCTAATGAGTACAAGACGATAAAATCAAGACAGGAATGGGAAGGTTATCAGAAGAAGTTTAAATCGAAGATTAAGGAATAATATTTTTTTAAACTACCTCAAGAGAAAAGTGAAATTCAGATTCCTTCAGAATGACAAATATTGCGTTTTTCTTTTGTGACTTTTGTGGTTAGATTTTAATTCCCGAAATTCGTCGGAACAAATTTTCCTTTCTTGACATTAGAAACTTCCATAGAATTTCTCAAAGGCATCGGCACCGAACGCGCAAAACTCATCAGAAACGTGTTGGGGATTTCGACTGTAGAAGATTTGCTCACTTTTTACCCAATCCGATACATCGATAAAAGTAAAATCCATAAAATTGGAAATATCGCCAAAGATACAGAGGCAGATATTCAGCTGAAGGGAAAAATCACGGACATCCAGGAAGTTGTTTACGAGAAGGGAAAACGATTGTCTGCGAAATTCCGTGACGAGACCGGAACGATGGATTTGGTTTGGTTCCGATATACGAATTGGATGAAAGATGCGATTCCATTGAATCAGGAGATTTTCATTTTTGGTAAGGTTAATTTCTTTAATGGAAACTTCTCAATGCCACATCCGGAAATTGAGGTTGATGAGAAAAAAGCTTTGCAGGGAACGCTTCTCCCGGTTTATCCAGGAAGTGAAAAGTTGACGAAAAGAGGAATCACGAATAAATTATTTCAAACCGTTATTTTCAATCTACTGAAAGATTTACCCAATTTGATTCAGGAAAATCTGCCGGATTATTTGATGAAATCGATGAAGCTGATTGGACGATTGAATTCCTATTATTTCATTCATTTTCCGAAAGATTTAAAACAATTTGATGAAGCCAACAGACGATTGAAGTTCGAGGAAGCATTCTTTTTCCAGCTCGGTTATGGCTTGAAGAAACTTCATCAAAAAACGAAATCCTTCGGAAGTCCGTTTCCAATTGTCGGCGAATATTTCACCAATTTTTATGAAAACAATCTTCCATTTGAATTAACGAATGCACAAAAACGAGTTCTGAAAGAAATCAGAATTGATATGAAACGGTCGACCCAAATGAACCGATTGCTTCAAGGAGATGTTGGCTCGGGAAAAACTATGGTTGCCTTATTAACAATGCTGATTGCGATGGACAACGGTTTTCAATCCTGTCTGATGGCGCCGACGGAAATCTTGGCTCAGCAACATTTTAATTCCATCAAAGAATTACTTCAAAATACGAATATCAACGTCAGACTTCTGACTGGTTCTTCCAAAACGGCGGAACGGAAAATCATTCACGAAGAACTGGAAAACGGACAACTTTCCGTCCTGATTGGAACACACGCATTGTTGGAAGACAAAGTGAAATTCCAGAATCTTGGTTTGGCAATCATCGATGAACAACACAGATTTGGAGTCGCTCAGCGGGCGAAACTCTGGGCAAAGAATAATATTCCGCCACATATTTTGGTAATGACCGCAACGCCGATTCCACGGACTTTGGCGATGAGTTTTTATTCCGATTTGGATGTTTCTGTAATTGATGAAATGCCGGTTGGAAGAAAATCAATTATCACAGCCCATCGTCGAGAAAAAGACCGACTTTCGGTTTATAATTTCTGCCGAGAAGAGATTGAAAAAGGCGGGCAAATCTATTTCGTTTATCCGCTCATTGAAGAATCTGAGACGTTGGATTACAAAAATCTAATGGAAGGTTTGGAAAGCGTAATGAATTTCTTCAAAAGCTACAATGTAACGATGGTTCACGGCAGAATGAAACCTGCGGAGAAAGATGCTAATATGCAATATTTCGCATCGGGACAAGCGCAAATTATGGTCGCCACAACCGTGATAGAAGTCGGCGTAAATGTTCCGAATGCTTCTGTAATGGTGATAGAAAGTTCTGAGAGATTCGGATTGTCACAGCTTCACCAGTTGCGAGGGCGCGTTGGTAGAGGCGCGGAACAAAGTTATTGCATCCTGATGACAGGCGACAAACTGAGCAAGGAAAGCCGAACCAGAATCAAAACGATGGTGGCGACGACTGACGGTTTCAAAATCTCGGAAGTCGATATGGAATTGCGTGGACCTGGCGACATTCTCGGGACTCAGCAAAGTGGTGTTGTGGATTTCAAAAAACTGAGTTTGATAGAGGATTCGGCCATCATCAAAGCTTCGAAACTGGCTGTCGAAAAGATATTGGAACAAGATGCCCTTCTCACGCGTCCCGACAATCTGATGATGAAGCAATATTACATCAAGCAGTATAAAGGGAAGAATAAGTGGTCACAGATTAGCTAAATTCATTAAACATCGACTCCTGAAGTCTGAACAATGAACCATATCTACCATTATTTCACTTTAGAACATTTTTTAGAAAAGATCGTAAAGTACTGATTACAAACGAAATGCACTTGATTGCCTCAACTAAGTGGTTGAACGCCTCAACTAAATGGTTGATTATCCTGACTAAATGATTGATTTCTTCAACTAACTGGTTGAATTCTTTAACTAAATGCTTGAATGGCTCAACGGAATGGTTGATTGATTTAACTAACAGTTTGAAAGCCTCCACAGAACGGTTTGTTGCCACATCTGAATAATTATTTGCTGTTTTGTACTAATTTTCCAGACATCAAAAAAAGTCTGCTACAAATAACAGACTTCTTAAATTTAAAAAAATAGTATATGAAGAAAAATTTACTCTCAGGCATTCTGCTTGATTTCGTTCTGCCACAAATCTAAAATTATACTTGACATTAAACTTTAATGAATCGTTATCCCTTTATTAATAATACTTAAGAATCAATTCAGATAAGTTTCAACGAGAATTAATACCATCATAACATTACTTTGATTAATTGATTTCGGAAATTGTTTTTTACAATTAATGAACTTAAAATCAGGTTTTAAACAAATTCAGAAAATTCTTAAGTTGACAAACTATGATTTGAAGTTTTCAAGGTTGTTCATCATTCATTCATTTTCAACATTAAATCTAGGCGAAAATCAATCACAAAAAAAGCATCTGCAAAGGTTGAAAATGCTTTGAAAGTTATTTTTCGATGATGAATTCCATTAGATAATCATCCATTACATAACCATTTCCGATATCAAAAATAGCTTCGTCATAGACTTTGAAACCTTGGGATTCGTAGAAACTTTTGGCGTTGTTGTTTTTATTGACGGTTAAGGTCAATCTTTTGTCACCAGATTTTTGAGTTTCAGTTTTGACGAATTCCAAAGCTTTTTTTCCGAGACCTTTTCCTTGTGCTTCCTTAAGAAAATAAATCCGATGAAGTTTCGTGTTATCTGGTTCATTATGAAATTCGAAGCCGATAAATCCTAGGAAGACCTCATCTTCTTCAATCAAATAATATTGATAATTGGGGTTTTCGAAATGGGTTTTCAAGGTCGATTCAGAGTACATTAAACCTAACATATAATCTATTTGTTCTTGCTCCAAAATGTTGGCATAAGCTGATTTCCAGGATTCTTTTGCGAGGTTTTGGATGGTCGGAATATCTTTTTCTGTGGCTTTGATAATCATTGAAATTGTAAAATGTAAAAAGTAAATCATTCGGATTAGAAAATCTCTTTGATGATTTCCAAAGATCTCGGTTCCCGGAAATCTGTAAAATGATAATGTAAATAGACCAATATCGAATCCAGAAAATTCTGTTTTTCGGCTCGGCTGAGTTTGATGCTATATGGGTCTGGCGACGTGATAAGGTCTTTCCAAATATCAGAAATTGTCTTATCAAAAAAATGATGCATCTCGATATCTTCGAAGTTTCCGGTTTCGGGATTAAGGAAAGTTTTATGTGAGAATAATGGTTGTAAACCTTGTTGTTTCAGAAGCCTGAAAATAAAAATCAAATGCGACTGGAAATTATCGATTTGCAATTGACTCAAGAATATCGAGATCTCGGAGTAGATTCCAACGTTCTGATTTTCATTCCTCAGAACCTGATTTAACAAATCGGAAATAAAAAATAGAATCGAATTTTTCCGAATATCAGAACTGAAAAAATCCACATTTTTCTGCTCAATTTTTTGAACATTCTGAATGCTTTTCTTCTTGTCGGACGTGTAAAGCAATAATTCGTTCAATGGAAAAAGGAAAGCTTTTTTTTTATTTTTCGGAGCGTAAATTCCTTTGGCAAAGAAACTTTCAAAGCCATTCTCTCTACAAAAACAATGGAGAACAGCATCGTGATCTCCATATTTTGTATAAGACAGTAAAAAAACTTCTTGCGTCATTTATTAATTCACAACTGCAATTTTTGCTGTTGCAGTATCAGTCCCATCTTCGTTGGTCATTAGAACATAATAGATTCCGGAAGCTACTCTCACACCTCTTTGGTTGTTGAGATTCCATTCGAAATACCCTCCGTTTGCAACTGCAGAATGTACAAGATTGCCTGCTACATCTGTAATTCTGATATTGGTCTTCGCAGCCAAACCTCGGATTCTGACATTGCCTTTGTATTGCGCATAAACCACAGGATTTGGATAGACCAAAACATCTCCAAAGTTAGAAGTTACTTCTGTTACATCGCCTTGGTATACCATAATACCATCTAAAGTTGCGAAATAGACTTTTCCGGTTTTTTCATCAATTTGAATATCTGTCACATTGTCATTGGGTAAGGGAGAATTGGCTTTTGTAAAGTGATAGATTGTTTTATCTCCATTTGGGCTGAGATAGAAAACTCCTCCTCCTTCAACAGAAACCCATTTCTGATTCCCGGAATCAGATGTTATTTGCAATATTAATGCATCGCGGAATAGTTCCTCTGCTAACCCATTCTCCTCAATTATTATGTCATCTGTCTGCGGGCTATCTTCTAAAATAGCTGATTTTGGATTTGATAAAATCCTCAAGCCTTCCATCGTCCCAATCCAAAGATCATCATTTTTATCTATTGCAACACTTACACATCTATCTGTTGGTAAATTATTGTTTTTATTTAGGAATTTGAATGTGTCATCAGATGAAGTAGTGGGAGTATTATTATAATTATACACCAACATCCCTCCACTTGTAAATGGAACTGGTATGTAAATCATTCCATCCTTGGTCAATGGTTTTTGCACATTTTGATTTACGGGGATATCTGTTAAAATAAAACTATCTGACTGTCTGTTATAATTGTAGAATCCTACACCTTTGGGTGTGTGAGACACAGAACAAAGCAAATTATTACTTTCATCAAACGAGCATCCTACAGGTCTGTTTATATATTGACCATAGTTAGGGTCTATTGCATTAAGTTCAGTAAGATAACTTTTAGTAAATGCATCGTTTGTCATTTTATAGATGCCTTTACTATTTGACGAATGAGAGTAATTTGTAAAGAAAACTTCAGACGGATTGGATGGATTCGGAACCACATCTAAAATATTAAAAGTGATATTAGGATTTTGAAGAAAGTAGCTGGGATAAATCCATTTAGATCCATCAAAATGATAATACCCTAACAAAGAAGGATTTGGAGCGACATCATAACTTGCTCTTTTACCCGTAGATACCCAAATTTGATTATTGAGCAGAGAAAGCTTGTAAGAACTGCTATTATACGGGCCATCAGGTTTCAAACTACTCTTTTGTTCATTATAAATGCCGGAGAATTTCGTTCCTGTAAATAGCATATTATTATCCATTAATGCTGTATTTAATTCTTCACCAGCATTGAAGTTCTTCTGCTGTACGCCACTTGTATTATATACATAAACCTGCGCTTGGTCTGTCACGATGATTTGATTATCAGAAACTCGAACATCTCTGACATCTGCAAAAGTTCTTGAGATTTCAGAAAAGTTTGTTCCATTACCAAACTTTACCTTAGTCGCGCTTGCAAATGCTACAATGCTTGAGGCATCAATCTTTCTAAAGTTACCAGCTTGTATAAAATTTGAACCTACAACATTCCATTCAGAGTAGATGGCAAATGTAGAATTGAGTTCGTGACGTTTCAGTCCCAAACCTGTTGCAACATATACAAAGTTATCTTTGATAGCAGATGCATTCACGGCTTCATAAGCACCACCACTCGCAAAAAATGCAGTATCTCCAAATTCTCTTTTGGAAACATTAAAAATAGATACACCGTAACCAGCAGAGATCACCGCTCTATCACCATTAATAGAAATATGATTGATTTTCTTGGTTCCATTATATCCTGTAGCTAAAGGAATATCTACGATTAGGAAGATCCCATTTGGCGTTATGACATCCAAAGATCCATTTTGATAGCCTACGATTCCTGTTTGTGTGGTAGCATTATAGTCAAAAGCAGATATTTTTACATCGTGCAGACCATTTGCTTTGGAAAGTTTCCTTATCTCTCCTGTAGATGGATAATAATAAAATATCCCATTTTCTGTAGCAGCAATCAATCTATCTCCATCGTTTCTGATGGTTAAAACGTTATTATACGAAAACAAGTCGCTCCATTTACTGGTCTGAGCGATTGTCATAAGCGTTGTAAAAAACGATATAATTAATAAAATTTTCTTCATCCTAAACTATTATGTTTTCATCTATTAACTGATTATTCCAAGAAATATTTTTCACATTCTTATTTTTATCAAAATAAAAATCCAATCTTCCTAATAAAATACCTGCCCAACCTACCTGATTGACAATGACATTTTTATGATCTTTGTTCTGAAGCGTGAGAGGCTCTTTGAGGAATGTATGTGTGTGGCCTCCTAAAATCAAATCTATTCCGGAGGTTTTTGCAGCCAAATGTTTATCAGACATTTTTTCGGGATCATTTTTATAATCAAATCCAATGTGAGAAAGACAGATCACGAGATCACATTTCTTCTCTTTTCTAAGGAAATCTGCATAATGCTGGGCGATTTCTATCGGGTCTTGATAAATGGTTTCTGCATAATTTTTCTTACCTACCAATCCGTTCAATTCAATTCCAACTGCAAAAATGCCGACTTTGATTCCATTTTTTGTGAAAATCTTGTAAGCTTCTGTTTCTCCGTCTAATATAGTATTTTTAAAATCGTAATTGGAACAGATGAATGGAAATTTCGCATTGGGTAAAACTTTTAGAAAGCCTTGCAGTCCGTTGTCGAAATCGTGATTTCCCATTGTTGAAGCATCATACTTCATCATACTCATGAGTTTGAATTCCAATTCGCCTCCGAAAAAGTTAAAATAAGGTGTTCCCTGGAAAATATCGCCTGAATCCAGAAGCAAAACATTCTTTTCTTCGGATCTTATTTTTTGTATTAATGATGCTCTTCTTGCAAAACCACCTTGATTGGGGTTTTTTGTGTAAGAAGCATCAAATGGTTCTATCCTGCTATGCTGATCGTTGGTATGAAGAATCGTCAATTTATGAGTTGATTCTTTATTAATAAAATCAAGTTCTTCTGCCAGCAAAAGATTGGGAGCTAATGTCAATGCAAGGCTTCCTCCACCAATATATTTTAGAAATTCTTTTCTTTGCATTATTCCTCCAATTTTTTATTTTTGAAAATCAGTCTTACATCGTCTGGCGATGAGATTTCCGGATTGTGTTTGAATTTTTCCAAAAATAGATCTCGCATTTTAATTCCGGTTGAGATCATTTCGCCTTTGCTGAAGAAAAACATATTGTCACCGCCAAGAGCCAGATAATCTGATGTTGCTATATAATACGTTTTATTATAATCCATTGTTTTCCCATTGATCAGCTTTTGGGATAAAGTCCCATTTTCTGTCTCAATAAGAAGGTGAGAAACAGGATTGTTTTTTTGAGTTTTAAGGTAATAATCAAACAAACCTTCCAGGTCTTTTCCATTCATTTTGATGATAACAATTTCGTTCTCAAAAGGCATCACTTCATAAATCTGCTTTGTAAGAATATCGCCCTTTGCAATAATAGTCCTGATTCCTCCAATATTTATAACCGCCGCATCTATGGGTGGAATATTATTTTTCTTCGCCCATTCATCTGCACCTTCGAAAGTGTAATCTGCCAAAAGATTTCCAAGATTACTATTATCTCCCGATTTCGTAAGTTCTACATTGGTGTGGGAAATTTTGGTATTCATTTTACCTTCCAGATCGTGTTTGTAAGGCTGGATAATTGCATCTATAGCATTATCTTCTGATAACTGATCGTTAATGTAAATGTTTTTCTCGGTATGGATATTTGCAATACTGAGGGGCGTTTTGCAGCTTACCAACAGCAATCCAATGATCCCGAATCCAAAAAGCTTGTTTTTCATTGAAAGAAATATGGATACAAATCTAATGATTTTAGACTTTTCAAACTAACTATTTAAAAAATAGAGATATTACAGGATTATTAATTCTTTGTGAGAAGCAATGCCGCCCGCACAAAAACTATCTCTTTGCTCTTCAAATATTGTACAGCTCTTCCTTTGCGATTTCATCGATAGGCAGAATACTATAGAAACATATGGATCCGTTGCAAGATTTCATCGTGATTCATATGAAGGTAAAACAATACAAACAACATCGGTGTTATTAACAAATGCCAGACTTTTACGCCTCTCGAATTAATAAAGTTTCCGGTTTCCGGGGTTTGGAATAAAATAATGAGAAACATGAAAACGCTGTAAATGTAAATCCATCTAAACCAATCTATGGCAAGATAGTAAAGCGGTAAACTCCAAACAACACTTATGATAAAGCCTGACAAATATTCTCGGAAATATTTTCCCTGGAAATAATAAACATAATACAGGATCTGGGAAACAATAACCACCAACTCCAGAAGATGCACAAAGAAAGATAATTTATATCTCAGTACGTGACTAAAATCATAAGCGAATTCTTGAGAAAATATATTTCCCGGATTCAGCCGAACGCCTCTTTCTAAAAGCAAAGCAATACTCTTTCCCTGATTAATATTCCCTCCGTAGATAAATATGACTGCAACAGATAAAAAAGACAATACAATTGCAGCAATAGAGAAAACACGATCAAATGAGTTATTATTTTTCTTATAGCTGACCCAAATCAAGAAAGGAAGATAAAAGAATGCAAGCTCGTGCATGAAAATGATGATTATATAACAAATAAGTGTAATCCAGTCATATAGTTTTCTATTGTCTGACATAGCATACCAATAGAAAAGCAAGACCAGTAATATCTCCTTGCGTCCGGAATTGGCAATCGTACATATAGGATAAAGCAGAACAAACGGTGATAAAAGAATCCCAAGCAGGAACAAATCTAATTTCCTCTTTTTTAGATTTTTATAAATCAACCAAAGAAAACTGACGTAACTAATAATCTGAATGAAAAAAATCTGACCCTTGAGCGGAATATTTACAGCCTCTTGAATCATAAAGAAAAAACTCCCCGACAATCCTCGCCTCTTAAACCCGCCATCCTCATAATTGATAAGCCAATCCGATATGGTCCATTGGGAAAAGTCTAATTTAGTTTTGAGAAACAGCAGATAAAAAAACAAAGTGTATAGCAATGCTACAATAACCCAAAATATTTTCCAAACTTTCTGGCCTTCAATTTCACTCAGACTAACATTTTTTGAAAGAATATTGCTTATCTGGTGCAAAAGGTCATTTATTTTAAACATCTCAAGGTTATTTCACAATATTTTCAGCAAATCTATAATATCAGATTGTCTTTACCAAAGCATATTACACCTATTTTTCTTACTTTTGTTTTTTAGCAAGATTCTCTTATGGTTAATTTTTGGAATTACCCCAAATACAGTCTTTACTTTATTTATTGCTTATCCTCGGTATTTTTTCTTTTCAATCCTGCAAAATTTCCTGCTGACGATGGTTTTTTCTATCCTCAGATTGCATTTAATATTGTTCATGCAAAAGGCTCATATTTCAATGACCTTTATCTTACCAACGGTTATCATCCGCTTTGGATGGTTTGCTGTGTATTGGCAGAGTTGATAAATCCGTTTGCTAAGCAAGATGTCGTTTATATCCTGTGGACATTTCAAGTTCTTTTTTTCTTTCTGAGCATTCATTTGATTACTCCTTTTTTTAAGAATAATTTTCAGCGTTTTCTTGTTATAATTGTCCTGAGCATTGCATTTTTAGGAATTGGAACTTTTTATCTTACAGAAGCACATCTTAATCTTTTGAGTCTCTGCCTGATTCTCAATTTTTTACAAAGACAAAAAACGAATGATTTTTCATTCGGGCTTCTTTGCAGTGTTTTGTTCTTAGCTAGATTGGATAATATTTTCATAATTATTCCATTAGGAATTTATTACTGGCATTTCAGAAGTTGGAAATTTTTATCATTCCTTAATATGTTATCGGGATTTACATTACTAGTATTCCCTTACATCATTTCCAATCTCTATTTTTTCGGGAGCATTGTTCCAATAAGCGGAAGAATAAAAAGCACTTTTCCGCACATTAAATCAGAAATCATCTTAGGACTATGGCAGAAGATATTTGTCGCAAGCATTTTAGCTTATTATATTTTACTAATAATTTCTAAAAACATCAATAACAGAACTCTCAAATTATATTTTCTGACAGGGAGCTTTTCACTATTACTGTATAATATTCTTTTCCAGAACGAGGTGATGCAATGGTATTTTGTCAGCCAAATGCTTGCTTTAGGATTCTTGCTTTACGACATTTTCGATTGGTCAAAAGTCAAAATTCCTTCTTACATCAAAATAGGAATATGCAGTCTTCTCTTTATTTTTTCAATGATGATTCCGGCTCTGAAAATGGGTGGAAATTTCAGCTTTGAAAAATTTTTCTTCTCAGATTCTCAACAACTATCGTTCTACAGTCAGGAGCCTATAAAAGCTGCAACAGAGCAAATAAGCAAAATCACAAATTCTGGCTCACGTATATATGTCTATGATTTTCCCGGCAAATATGCTTTTTATTCTGATAGAAACTTCATCCCCGCAGATGGATTGGTCGGGAATGAATCTTTTTTTAATGAAATCTCGGGGTCAACTTTTCAGTCTTATATGCTAAAAAATAAAATTGACTATCTCATATTACCCAGCTATTTTGCTTCCAGAAAAGGAACATTTTCCTTCGTTGGAATGGACGTTTCCGGTTACAAAAATGATCTTAAATATTTCATCAAAAACTCAAAAGAAAAAAAAAGGGTTTCAGAAATTGACCTTAACGATTTTGTACCGATTGCAACATTTGAGAATCCTGCAAAATTTTGGCAAACGAACTATGACAGTATCAAAGTTTATAAAATTATAAAATGAATCAGCGTCTACTATATTTTTTCTTCTGCCTGGCTGCGGTCTTTTTTCTTTTCAATCCTGCAAAATTTCCTGCGGACGATGGCTTTTTCTATCCTCAGATAGCATTTAATATTGCAAATGGGAAAGGTTCTTATTTTAATGATCTTTATCTAACAAACGGTTATCATCCACTTTGGATGATTATCTGTACAATAGCAGATTGCTTAAATCCTTTTTCAAAGCAAGATGTGGTTTACATTCTTTGGGCGATTCAGGTAATTTTTGTTTTATTAAGTTTCAAAAAGCTGGAAGTTTTTTTCAATGATAATCTGGTTGGGAAAATCATTGGTTATTTCTGCATCAGTATCCTATTTTTTAGTTTCGGTACGCTTTATCTTATCGAGGCACATCTCAATCTGTTCTGTTTCTGCTTTCTGCTTTGGTTTTTGGCTAAAGAGAAAAGCAACGATTGGCTGTTCGGGCTCTTATTTTCGCTTGTGTTTCTCAGCAGATTGGACAATGTTTTTCTACTGGCATTTTTAGGAATCTATTATTTGATCTACAGAAAATGGGATTATAATGTATTCTTAAAGTCCGGAGTTGTTATTTTACTGATTTGCGGCGCTTACCTTTTGAGTAATTTCTATTGGTTTGGCAGTTTGGTTCCAATCAGCGGACGAATCAAAAGTTCTTTCCCGAATCTCCAGCCTCATATTTTCTTATCCATTATCAGTAAGTTTTTTTTAGGGATCAATGTGATTTCGATATTAATTTTGATCTTCATTAAGAAAATAAATCTCCGCTCTCTCAAGTTATTTTTCGCATTAGGTTCATTAATTCAAATTCTTTACAACATTGGCTTTCAGTCTCAGATTGGGCAATGGTATTACGTTGCACAGACTTTTGTTTTGATATTATTAATTGGCGATTTGATTACTTTATTAATAAAAAACAGAAATTCCAATTATCTTATTTATCCCACTTTAATTTTAGGAATTCTGGTTTCCTGCGGCATTGGCTATTTCAAAATGAGCAGTAATTTCAGTCTTCAATTTACTTTGATGGATGAAAACTCTGAAATATCTGACAGAAATCAAGACGAAGTGAAGGTCTTTGCAGAAAATATCAAAAAGACTTTATCCCCAAACTCAAGAATCTTTACCTACGATTTTCCTGGGAAATTTGCTTTTTATTCTGATATGAACATTATTCCTGCAGATGGATTGGTCGCCAACAAAACATTTTTTGATGACATATCAACTTTGAAATTTGATCAGTTTTTGAGGAAGAACAATATCAATTATGTCAACCTTCCCTCAGCATTTATTAAAGATGACGATTACAGTTTCATTGGGATTTTCGTGAAAGTCCGAAATGGGAAACCAACTTATTTCATCAAAAATTCTATGACAAAAGACAAAGTTGATTCTTTGGATTTAAACAATTATAATGTCATAAATACTTATAAAAACCCGATCAAAACCTGGCAAAAAGAATATGATTCTATCACTATTTACCAGCTCAAATATTAATTGGGAAATTTTTCAGATTATATAAGTTCATAATTCGTTTAAAATAAATTAAATTTGGAAAAATTAAATTTAATATAAAAATGGGTCAGTTAAAAGGCGTAGGTGTGGCTTTGGTAACACCTTTCAATGAAGATCTTTCTGTAGATTTTGATTCTCTTACCAAATTAATCGATTATAATATAGACAACGGAACTAATTTCCTGGTTGTTTTGGGAACTACAGCTGAGGCTGCAACGCTTTCCAAGGAGGAAAAGGAGAAGGTAATTGCGCATATCACAAAGATCAATAACAACAGATTGCCTTTGGTTTTAGGAATCGGCGGAAATAATACGGCACAAGTCGTACAGCAAATCAAAGAAACAGATTTGTCAGATTTCGATGCCGTTCTTTCTGTTTCTCCATATTATAATAAACCTAACCAGGAAGGACTTTACCAGCATTATAAAGCTTTGGCAGAAACTGGTGCGAAAATTATCATTTACAATGTTCCTGGAAGAACCGGACAAAATGTGGAAGCTTCCACGACTTTACGTTTGGCCAATGAGTTCCCCAATCTTTTTATGGTAAAAGAAGCGGCTCCGAATATCCTTCAATATTTCGATATCCTGAGACAAAAACCAGAGAATTTCTCTCTGATGTCCGGAGACGACGAATATACTTTGCCGGTAACTTTGGCTGGTGGAGACGGTGTAATTTCCGTAATCGGTCAGGCTTATCCGAAAGAATTTTCTACAATGGTAAAGTTTGCGCTAAGCCGTGAAGTAGATGAAGCTTACAAGATCCATAACTCGCTGGTAGAAATCACAAGATTGATTTTTGCAGAAGGAAACCCTTGCGGCGTGAAAACTATTCTGGCTGAAAAAGGAATTATCAAAAATTACCTCAGACTTCCGCTGGTAGCAGCATCCGAAGGTTTGCAGGAAAAGATTAAAGCGGAAATGGAAAAGCTTTCATAATAACAAAAAAGGTTCAGAAATTTCTGAACCTTTTTATTTTTACATATCTAATCTGATTTTATAAACATCAGAACCATTTCTCACAATACCTTCTTCAAAGAAACCATTATTCTGAGGAATTAGTTCTATAAAATCGAATACTTTACAATCTTTTGGCAATCCTGCGAAAACAAGCGTAAACCAATATTCTTTTCCGTGCGGAACATCTGTCCAGGCAGGAAACAAACTGATATTTTCGAAATGAATCAGCTTGGAAATATGATCAGAATTCCTGTCGATCAAATATGTAGATGACCAGATTCTGATCTTCTCTTCAAGAAAAAACTCCGACTTGTAGCAGCAATGCAAAATTACCTGCTTCTCCTCTATCGTCTCTGATTGAAGTTTTTTAAGAATCTCTTCATCGATCTTTGGTTTTACAATCGTTTCGCTCATTTAAATTCTTTTAGATAAAAGATGTTGAAATCCTTTACTCATTTCTCTGCTTTTACCTTCATCCTTGAAACCACATTTCAAGTACAAATCGTAAGCACTTTTATTATTAAAATTAACGGCCAGCACAACTTCGTCACATTCAGGAAAATTTTCTTTTACAAAATCCGAAAGTATAATCATTGCTTTTTTGCCAATTCCTTTTCCCTGATAATCAGGATTAATTGATAATGATCTTAATAGTGTTGAGTTTTCATTTTCGGTTAATTCAAATTTATCTGACCCGAAATCCAGCACGAAAAAACCAACTGCTTTATTTTGATAAAAAATACTAACAGGGAATTTGTCGCCCGTATTTTTCTCTTTTATAATTTCCAAAGTCGCTTTTGGCATCGCAGTAAATTGACTTTGAAGCTCATCCAAAGCGTAACTTGTAAGGTCCTCAAAATCCTCAGATTTATAAAAAGATAAAGTGATCATTAATATTCCAGTTCCAGTTTTTCTTTAGAGTAATCTCTTATTTCCTTAATCAATTCAGGATATTCAGCTAGTTTTTTACCATAGCTCGGAACCATTTCTACCAATTTATCTTTCCAATCGGTTTTCAGTTTATCAGCAAAACAGTTTTCCAAAACCATAATCATGGCGAATGCAGACGTACTTGCTCCGGGAGAAGCTCCCAAAAGTGAGGCTATATTTTTATCTTTATTTACGACAACCTCAGTTCCAAATTCCAGTCTTCCACCTTCAAAACGATCTCTTTTGATGATCTGAACTCTTTGTCCGGCTGTTCTAAGTTCCCAGTCTTTTTCCTGAGCGTCGGTTACGAAATCTCTTAAATGCGACATTCTCTGAGATTTGCTCATCGTTACTTGTTGGATCAGATATCTCGTTAAAGGCATATTGTGCCACCAAACGCCGAACAATGAACGTATATTTTTGAAATTGACACTTTCCGGAAGATCCAGATAACTGCCTTCTCTTAAAAATTTGGTTGAGAATCCTGCGAATGGACCAAAAAGAAGTGCTTTTTCGCCATCAATAATTCTGAGATCCAAATGAGGAACAGACATTGGAGGCGCACCAACTGTAGCTTGAGTGTAAACTTTCGCATTGTGTTTTTCTACCAGTTCCGGATTTGTACTTACAAGCCATTGTCCACTGATTGGGAATCCACCATAACCTTTACTTTCCTCGATTCCTGAACTATCCAAAAGTGGCAATGCATAACCACCAGCTCCGATGAATACGAAATCTGCATTCACAGTTTGTTTGTGGAGATTCTTTCTGTCGTTCACTTCCAGATTCCAGCTGCCTTTTCCGTCGGCCTCTATCTCTTTGACTTCGTGGTAGGTGAAAACTTCTACAGATTCGGTTTTGTCCAGATGTTCAATTAATTTTACGGTTAACTTTCCAAAGTCAACATCGGTTCCAAGATCCATTTTGGTTGCTGCCAATTGATCGGAAGCCATTCTTTTCTGCATCATTAATGGAATCCATTCTGTCAGTTTCTCGTGATCATCGGAAAACTCCATTCCTTCGAAAAGCGGTGATTTCAAAAGGGCTTCGTGTCTTTTTTTAAGATAATTAACGTCTTTTTCACCGAAAACGAAACTCATATGCGGACAGGAATTGATGAATTCTTTTGGATTATCAATAATGCCTTTGTTGATTAAATACGACCAGAACTGTTTGGAAACTTCAAATTGTTCGGCAATATATTCTGCTTTCTTGATATCGATTTTGCCGTCTTTTTCCGGCGTATAATTCAGTTCGCAAAAAGCGGAATGTCCTGTGCCTGCATTGTTCCAGGCAGATGAACTTTCTTTGGCTACTTTTTCCAGTCTTTCGAAGATTGCAATTTCCAGTTTCGGGTCGAACTCGTGAAGCATTGTTGCCAAAGTTGCACTCATTATTCCACCACCGATCAGTACAACATCGTATTTAGGTTTCGGATTCATTTTTAATTAAATTTTTCGAGTACAAAAATACTGATAATTGTAATTTTAAAGACTTTTTCGTACAATAAATAGACTTACCATTTGTTAAGAAATCCCGAAAACAGCCCTCGACAGGTTCTCTAATGTCTTCAACAGGTTACCTAAGTGGCTTTGACCATTCATTCAAGTGGCTGAAGGTGGTTCGGAAATGGCTGCAACCACTTGACCAACCACCTTTAGCCGGTTGATAACCACCTCTTACCATTTAAACAACCACTCTCAACCACTTATACAACCGCCCTCAGCCACTTCCGAACCGCCCTCAGCCACTTAGACAACCGGCTTTGACCATTTCAGAACCACCTGCGACCACTTGAGCAACCGGGTTAAGGGTGGTTCGGAACCGGGTATACCCCCCTTCGGAACCACCCCCTAAGGTAATCGCTTATTCCAATAACCCTTATCCAATAAGGATTCCCAAGGATTTGGTATTTTCCACCATCGAGTTTATAAATTCATATCATTTGTTAAGTAAATCTCAATTCCGGTTTTAAAATCTTTTCTGAAATTTTAAATCATTATTTTTGCATCGCCTTTGGAAAATCAAAGCAAAAAGTATGAAAGCTTTAAAAACACTTAATCCATATTTCTGGAAACACCGCGTCTTATTATTTTGGGGATTTTTATTCATTATTCTGAGTAATTTCTTTGCGATATATAAGATCCAGTATATCGGACAAACCATTAATATCATCGAGAAAAATTACTCGACGCTCAAATTATCAGACGAAGCAGGATTGATTGATAATGTGAAAAACAACTGGGCTTATTTCAGAATTATCTTTATTAATTCAGGAATATTAATTGGTTGTTCATTGCTTTCAGGATTGTTCACTTTTATGATGAGACAGACGATCATCGTTGCCTCCAGAAGAATAGAATACGAACTCAAAAACAAGATCTACACGCATTACCAGGAATTATCTGTAACCGATTATAAAAAGACAACAATTGGTGACTTGATGAACCGATTGAGCGAAGATGTAGTTGCCATCAGAATGTATCTTGGACCAGGCGTAATGTATGTGGTCAATCTTATTATTTTGCTGATTATCACGAGTGTTTACATGTTTATGACTGATGTTCAGATGACGCTTTGGACTTTGGTTCCGCTGCCGATTCTTTCTTTTGGAATTTACAAAGTGAGTGACATCATCAATAAGAAATCGAAGGTAATGCAGAAAAGTCAGTCAGGTATTTCGACTTTCGTACAGGATAGTTTTTCCGGAATCCGTGTTGTGAAATTCTTCAGTAAAGAAAAATATATTGAGAAAAACTATGGGATTAAAGTTAAGGATTATCAGGACAAAGCCTTAGATCTTGCAAGAACCGAAGCTTATTTTTTCACGATCATCCTTTTCGTTGTCGGACTTCTGAATGTTGCCATTCTTTATATCGGCGGACACAAATATATCGCAGGTGAAATGAGCGTCGGGACAATCGCTGATTTCTTTATGTATATCAACATGTTGATTTTCCCTTTCTCGATGCTTGGCTGGGTAACATCTGTCAATCAAAGAGCAGAAGCCAGTATGCAGCGTGTGAATGAGTTTATGGATGTGAAATCCGATATTATTAATACCAATTCAGAAACTTACCCAATCAGTGGCGAAATAGAATTCCGAAACGTGAGTTACACTTATCCAAATACGGGAATCAAAGCTGTTGATAATCTAAGTTTCAAAGTGGATGCAGGAAAATCCCTTGCGATAATGGGAAAAACCGGAAGTGGAAAATCCACGATCGCACAACTAATTTGTCGATTAATCGATCCAGACGAAGGCGAAATCCTTATCGACGGTAAAAATCTTAAAACTCATAATCTGAAATTATACCGAGATCAATTGGGTTACACACCACAGGAAAGTTATCTTTTTTCTGACACGATCGAGAATAATATCGGGTTTGCGATTGACAAGCCAAATCACAGCTTGGTCGTAGAAATGGCGAAAAAAGCAGACGTTCATAAAAACATTGAAGAATTCAAAGAACAGTACGAAACTATGGTTGGCGAACGTGGTGTAATGCTGTCTGGTGGGCAGAAACAGAGGATTTGTATAGCAAGAGCAATGATAAAACAACCGAATATTCTGATCTTCGATGACTGCCTGTCTGCCTTGGATACTGAGACTGAGGAAAACATTTTGCAAAACATCGATAAGGATCTTAAAACCACAACTTCTATCATCATAACCCACAGAGAATCAAGTGCCAAAAGAGCTGATGAGATTTTATATCTGAATTAATTTCTCTAACATATCGTTAATAATTTTATCAAAAATTTAAGAAAATTAGCAATATTAAAGGTTTTATTAACAAAACATTTTGAATTTCCGAGAATTCTGTTATATTTGTTAATACAGATTTCTAAAAAATATATAACGATGAGTGAATTTAAGGAACGACATGAGAATGAGATTTTCACTAAGGTGTTGAAAGCAGGCAGAAGAACGTATTTCTTTGATGTGCGGGAGACAAAAGCAGGTGACTATTACTTAACCATTACCGAAAGCAAAAAGAATTTCGGAGAGAACGGAGAAGCAACTTTTGAGAAACATAAAATCTACCTTTACAAAGAAGATTTCAAAAGTTTTCAGGAATTATTCAATGAATCTACAGACTTCATCATTCAGCAAAAAGGTGAAGATGTCATCTCTGAAAGACATGATAAAGACTTCAAATCAAAATCTTTTACGATAGAATCTGACGAGGAAGTTTAAATAAAAAAGATCACAGCGCATTCATAAAATGCGCTTTTTTATTATAAAACTCTGATATTACAAAGATCAAAAGTTAATGTTTTATTTGAAAGTCGTTAACTTAAGTTCTATTTATCGCAAACACTTCAACCAACACACTTGCCAAAAATCATCAACATAGACAAAATCACAAATCGTATTGATTCTAAATTAATTTTAAAATCCGTAAATTTGTTGCTTTAAGAATCAAAATTTTTATGCTGACGAAATCAAGGGTTCAGGATTTCCTGAAAGAGATAGAAGTAGAAGATCTGGTGAATAATTTCCAGGTGATGGGAGACGATATTTATATTGATATGACGGCTCATTCTCCGGCAATGCACGAGAAAAAGAAACTGGAAGTTGCTATGAAGCAGGCTTTTGCTTCAGAATTTGGCGAACAAGTGAATCTTAAATTAAAGATTACTTCTCCTGAATTGCCTGCAACACCGGTGAACGAAATCAAAGGAAAGCAAATCGCCGGTATTCAAAATATCATTGCCATCGCTTCCGGAAAAGGTGGCGTTGGAAAATCTACTGTTGCGGCGAACCTTGCGGTAACGTTGGCAAAAATGGGTTTCAAAGTTGGATTGCTGGATGCGGATATCTACGGACCATCCGTCCCAACAATGCTTGATACGGAAGGCCAAAAACCAATCTCAGTAGAAGTAAACGGCAGAAACCTGATGAAACCAATAGAGAATTACGGTGTGAAAATGCTGTCCATCGGATATTTCTCAGGTGCAAATCAAGCCGTAGTCTGGAGAGGACCAATGGCTTCCAAAGCCTTGAATCAGATGATTCGTGATGCAGATTGGGGCGAATTGGATTTCTTGTTGATTGACCTTCCTCCAGGAACTGGCGACATTCATTTGTCTATCATTCAAGAAGTTCCGGTAACTGGCGCTGTGATTGTGAGTACGCCTCAACACGTTGCTTTGGCGGATGTGAGAAAGGGAATCGCGATGTTCAATATGGAAAGTATCAACATTCCGGTTTTGGGATTGATAGAAAATATGGCTTATTTCACGCCTGAGGAATTACCTGATAATAAATATTATATCTTTGGCAAACAAGGTGCTCAGTTTATGGCCGAGGATTTGGGAATTCCTGTTTTGGGAGAGATTCCATTAATACAGAGCATAAGAGAAGCTGGTGACGTTGGAAGACCAGCCGCATTGCAAGAAAATTCCAAAATTTCTGAGATCTATATCAAAACAGCTCAGAATATGATAGAAAGTCTGGTAGAAAGAAACAAAAATCTACCTGCAACAGAAGCTGTAAAAATTACAACGATGGCAGGTTGTTCTCCGAAAAAGTAATAAGCTTTTGGCGATTGGCTTTTTGCTGATAGCAGTAAAATCGGAGGTAGTTAAAAAGAAAATATATAAAATGGATAATACAAGTCAAATTCAGGAAGAACTGGTAACCAAAGTAATGGAAGCTTTGGAGAGTATTCGTCCGTTTCTACAGAAAGATGGCGGCGATATAGAATTGGTAGATGTTCAGGACAACAAAGTTTATGTCAAACTTTTGGGACACTGTTCCAGTTGTGGCATCAGCAGTTCCACTTTGAAGCTGGGTGTGGAAAGCACCATCAAACAGCATGCTCCGGAAATAGAAGAAATCATCAGCGTTTAAAAATAAAAAATCCCGATTCAGTTACGAATCGGGATTTTTTTATTCTACTATTTCAGCGTCCTGAATTTGAGAAGTTCCTTTTCTAAGTTGACTTTCCCAAAGAAGAAACTTATCTACCTCTTTCATCAGCATTGGAATTGCCAATGCTAATATTGCCAAATCATCCAGTGCTCCTACAACAGGAACAAAATCCGGAATAATATCTATCGGCGAGATAACATACACTAATGCCAGAGCTGGAATCAATACATCTGTGAATTTCATTTTATATTCACCTCTGTACCAAAGTTTAAACATCCGTACCACAGAAGGAATCTTTTGCAGAAATCCTTTGTGCTTGATGGCTTCCTGAGCCAGTTTTAATTTTGAATATTTCATTTATGTGTTTATTTTTTTTCGACATTTTAAATTTCGCAAATTCTATTCCAATCAATTCATAGAAAATCGTAATGTTTTGTTAATTAATTACTAGGTCAATTTATCTGTCAGCTTTGCAAATTGCTTTTCTGCACTTTTTCCTTCGTACAAAATGTCATAAATCGCATTGATGATCGGCAGCTTCAGCTTTTTTTCTTCACAGATTGAGTAAATCCCTTTTGTGGCGTAGTAGCCTTCTGCGACCATACTCATAGACTGGATTGCAGATTTTACTGTATAGCCTTTTCCAATCAGGTTTCCGAGGTTTCTGTTTCTTGAGAATAGAGAATATGCTGTTACAATCAAATCTCCCAGGTAGGCACTATCATTCACATCTCTCTTTTCGGGATAAATGGCCTGGAGAAAAGTTTCCATTTCACGGATTGCATTGGAAACATAAACTGCTATGAAGTTGTCTCCATAGCCCAAACCGCTGGCAATACCCGCTCCTATCGCGTAGATATTTTTCAGAATGGCGGAATATTCGTTTCCGAGAATATCACAGCTTGTGTTGACCTTAATATAATAGGACGACAAAATACTTTGCAAAACTTCGGCATCTTCTTTTTCTGCAACCGCAACCGTAAGATAAGAAAGTCTTTCCATCGCCACTTCTTCCGCGTGGCAAGGACCAGCAATGACCGCCTGATTTTTGAATCCGATTTTGAATTGATCTTTTAAATAATGGGCAACAATATCATTATGCTTTGGAACTATACCTTTGATGGCAGAGCAGAACAGTTTCCCTTCGTACGCGCAGGTCATCTTCTCCATAGATTCTGCCAGATAGATGGAAGGAACGGCAAGGATAATCACATCACAATTTGAAACCAGTTCATTGATATCCGTTGTAATCTGTAATTTTTTCAGATTGAAAGAAACCGTTGTGAGATAAGTTGGGTTGTGTCCACGCTGCTCAATGGCGCCTTTTACAAATTCGTTTCGCACGCACCAGTGTACGGTTTTACAGTTTTCTACCAGCATTTTTACGATAGCTGTTGCAAAACTTCCGCTACCCAAAACGCCTACTCGCACATTATTAGATGATTTAGTCAATTTCTTACTCATACTTTTTCTGCATTTTCATTTGTAAATATCTATTACTTTCCAAGGTTACAAATCTAATGTAATTTGTGAATTTATATAAATCTAATTTCCATTTTAGAAATATTTTAAGAATAATTAACTTCTATTGATCATAAATACCCTCACGAACATTATTAACATCGATAAAAATAAAAAATTCCTATTTTTGCAATCCATTTTAAAACCCAGATTAATGGTCAACTTTCTGAAATCGAAAAAGAAAAAAAATATAGTTCTGATTTTGCTATTAGCAGCTTGTTTTGTACAGGCGTTGGTCATTGCAAAGTTGTATAACGGAATCGATAATAAAGTGTACCAGGTCAATATTGTAAAGATCAATAACGAAAAAGACAGCATTGATCATCTACAGTTGAAAACCGATTTGGCCATCGTAGATCAAAGCATTAGAAGCATAGACGGATTTTTGAAATCAAAAAATGTATCTGACCTCCGAATAGAAAATCTCGCTAAAGACAGCCTTCAAAATGAAGTTTATCTCGCAAAAGTAAGTAACAGATACAGCCAATACCTGATTGACCTGGAACAAAAATTACAGCAGGTTCCTTTGGGAATCCCGACAGACGGCTATATTTCTTCTAACTTCGGTATTAGAAAAAATCCAATTCCACCTAAAACTGATGCTTCAAAAGTTGTTGCTCAATCAAATGTTGCTGAGGAGAAAGACAGTCTTGGAAACGTCATTAAAAGACAGGCAATCGTAAAAGAAGACAAAAATGCCTCCATCAACGCGCCAGCCGAGAAAGACCAAATGCAGTTTCACAAAGGACTGGACGTGGCTGTAGCTTACGGAAGCCCTGTAAAATGTGCCGCTTCAGGAAAAGTGATTTTCGCCGGCGTGAAAGGTGGGTACGGAAACTGTGTCATCATAGAACATGGGAATGGTTTAGCAACGTTGTATGGTCATCTTTCAGAGATTTTAGTTGAGGCTAATGACCGAGTGAAAGTGGGACAGATCATTGCAAAATCCGGAAATACAGGTCGTTCAACAGGACCTCATCTTCATTATGAAGTTCATAAGAATAATCAGCCGATCAATCCGAGATTGTTTTTGAATTTTTAAAAACTATTACTAATGAATTTTCTGAATTTGGAATATTTGAAAAATGGATCTGAGATTCAGAAAAGGATATTTCAGGTTTTAGAAAACAGTCAGATCTTTCAAAAACTTCAGATGTATAATCCTATCCTCGCAGGCACTTTTCCAATTAATATTAATATCAAAAACAGTGACCTTGATGTTATTCTGGAAACGAATGATCTCAAAGTTTTAAAGAAATTATTGATCAAAATATTTCAGGATAAGAATCAATTCAGCATTGAAATTTTAGAAATAAATGACGTAGAATCGCTGATTTGTAAATTCGAATTAGAGGAATTTCCAGTGGAAATATTCGCTCAGGATAAGCCTACAAATCTTCAGAATGCTTACCTTCATATGATTAAGGAATTTGAAATTCTGGAAAAAAAAGGTAAAAAATTTCGCTTAAAAATTATTGAACTAAAAGAGCAAGGTTTTAAAACCGAACCTGCTTTTGCCCAGTTGTTAGAACTAACAGGAAATCCGTATGAAGAACTTTTAAACTATCAAACATAAAAAAAGCGACCCAAAATCTGGATCGCTTTTAATTTATAACTAAGAATTAATTATTTCTTTAATTCTTCAAGAAACTCATCGTGAGATATTGTTGTTTCTTTCTTTTTAGATTTTTCCAAGATCACATCTTTCAATTTTGCCATAGCAACCTCAGAGGAGATTTGTCTTACCTGGTTTTCGTCTTTTAACATTTCTGCTGCATATTTCTGAACTTCATCATCACCTAAGTGGTGGATTCCGTAGATTGCTAATTGGTTTCTTACCAATTGCTCCGCTTGTCCAAGAACTTCCGCATAATCCAACTGGATATCATTATCGTTCATCAATTTTCCTTCTAGGATTTGACCTTTGATAATGTTCTTCTCGTTTTCAAGAATTTCTTTTGCCTGCTCTTCAGAAGTAATGTTCTGGTTTGAGAATAACAACCATTTGATCAAGAATGCTTCAGGTAATTTGATTTCTTCCTTCTCATTAACTTGCTGAAGAATCTTGTTTACGAAATGAACATCTGCATTTTGTTGGAAATATTCATCCAATTCAGTTTTCACTCTGGCTTTCAATTCTTCTTCAGTTGTGATCACGTCTTTACCGTAAACTTTGTCGAACAACTCTTGGTCAAGTTCAGCCAATTTCAATCCGTAGATATCTTTCACTGTAACCTCAACCTCATTGTGGTGAAGGTGTTCTGCATCTTCTTTGGAGAAACCTAACTGAGTCGCCAATTCTTCTTTAGCTTGCAGGTCTTCTTTAGAAACTTTTACAGATTCGTCTTTTTTCAATTTTTTCACCAAATCGTAAGCTTCTTTCTGGTCTTTAGAAATGGTTACGTTTTTTGGAGCGTGATTGTGCTCGCCTTCTGCACCTTCTTCTACAACCTGAGCAATTTCCAAAGCTACGTAAGAATCTTTACCGATTTTTTCTTCCGGTAATCTCTCTGCGAAACGCTTTTGCATATTCTCAACACTAGTAGAGATTTCTTTATCAGAAGCTTCTACTTTGTAATGAGGTGCTTCATATTTAGAAAGATCAACAGTGAATTCCGGCTCGTATCCAACTTCGAAAGCTACAGACAAAGATTCTGCATTGTGATCGAAATCGTTTACTGGCTGAGGAACCGGCTGACCTACCAATCTAAGTTTGTTCTCACTTACATAACCGTTCAACGCTTCAGAAACCTGTTTGTTGATCTCTTCGAAAGCGATGCCAGCTTCATATTGTTTTTTAACCATACTCAATGGCACTTTTCCTTTTCTGAATCCAGGAACCTGTGCATTTTTTGCATAGTTAAGCAGTTGTTTTTCAACTTTTTCTTTATAATCAGATTTTTCCAATGTTACCGTAAGCAATGCACTTACATCGTCATGGTTTGTAGCTGTAACGTTCATTAATTGAAATTTTTAAGTTGCAAAAGTAGGCAAATTCTGAGGAACTTCAAAATTAAATACACTCTGCATTCCTATAAAAAAATCATAAAGTTTTGAAATTTAAAATTTTAAGATGCTTTCCAAAAAGTCCACACTGTTCCGTTGAAAACCAAAAGCATTTTTTTCACCGTGTCGTAAACAATCATTCCGGGTGTCGGAGCAACAATATTAAGGTGTGGACTCGCCACTTTTGGGAGGATCATAGCTTTGTTGGAATCTTCCAAAACTAAAATTCCCGGTGTAGAACTTAAAGCGCCAATGGCAACTTTAGCATTCGTCTGCTCTGCCAAGCCATCCTGCAAAGAGGTTTCCGCGGCTCCGTTTATGGCAATTGTGAGATCTTTCCAGGCATTACCAGAGTAAACTTTAGTTTTTTTATCATTAATATCAAAAATAAGAGTTCCGTTTACAACATCTGCTACACTAGCCGCGCTGGTTGCCCAGGGAAGAACCAAGCCTCTATTTTCAGATCCAAACTCCAGAGAAGAGGATGCTGACTCCAACGTTATTTTCCCAATAGCTACCTGCGCATTAAACATGTTGAAAATCAGAATAAAATTCAGTAAATAAAAGTTTTTCATTTTGTATGTGTGTTTGTGTGTTATTAAATTTGCCTAATCAGGACAGGTCTGAGTATCAAAACATTTCCAACCTGCAGCTGTCCCATCTGTATTAATTTGAAGACAGTTAAGCGTCGTGTTATAGACCATCATTCCTTCCTTAATATCTGCAGTTGGGATTGCTGAAACTTGTGCGGTTGTCAGTCTATTCAGCACAAAACCTTTGGTTTTAGATTCCAGTATGACCCAAGCACCTTTTCGGACACCAGGCCAATTGGCGTCACCCGGATTTGCTCTTGCCAAAGATGTAATACCTTCATTTGTTGACAGCGAAGTTCCGGATGTAATTCCCGGTTTATAGCAAACTGCGGATGCAACTCCTGTGACATTAACCGTAACGATTGCCGTGCTGCAACTGCTTGTCAAACTGGTGCGGCAAATCTGATAATTAATTGTGTAAGTTCCGGATGCAATACCAGATCCTACCTGAACCAAACCAGTTGCAGTGTTTAGCGTTACATTGGGATTGGATGCTGAAACCTGCGTCAGAATAACATTGGATGTGGTTGCTGCTGCCCCATTATATTGTTCCAAATCATTCGCCAGAACAGATGTCGCAGATGAAGATCCTGCATTGATGGCAAATGTATCATTATTCGCAACTGGCGGGAAACTTCCGTCTGTATTCGTACAGATGTTGGTCACCGTAACAACAGGCGCGCTACAGGTTCCACTTCCTGCACAATCATAGGTGACATTTGCCAGCGCCGCTGTAGTTGTAGTCCCTGAAGAGTTAATGTACGTTGGTGTAGAATTGAAGATGGCGCTTTGACCCTGTGTACCAGCTTTTATCATTGTTGCTTCATACTGGGAATATTTTGTCAGATCCAGATTGGGTCCAATCTTCGCCCCATTTGGATTTACCGTATTTAGAAAATAAGTGTAGCCCTTCTTGGATGATGATGTCGGGCCATTCATCGTCGCGCCGTTTGGCTGCCAGGTTGTAATCTTCATCAGTCCTTCGTTATAGATCACAGAAGTGTTGGCTCCGTTTATGATTCCTTTAGAATAAAAAGTACCGTAATTTTCCAGCCTGCTGTTTCCGGCCATATCAATAGAACCAGTTCCTACATTAAAGGTACCGGTATTTATAATCTTACCTCCTCCCAAATTATATCCAACTGTAGAATTGATTGTTCCACAATTAAGATATGTACTTGTACTGTTGTTATTATAACTGGCGCCGACGTTTATGATTCCAAAATTTCGGAAAGTCGTTGTGCCGGAAATATTAATGTTCTGTGTGATGGAAAGTAGATTGTAATTATCAACCAGATTGGTTCCATTACCACTGAATCCCAAGACACCCATATCTATAGTCCCATTATTAATAACCGTATTATTTGTTCCGGAAAACGTAAAATTATTATTTCCGTTTGAGCCTGCTCGAAGAATACCGCCATTTGCGATATTGACCGTAAGGCTGGAATTGATGTTCGGGCTTTGGTTGAACTGCAAAGTTCCTGCAATTTCGAAAGTGACATTGGTTCCACTTGTGGAGTTAATATTATTTTGAATAATAAGAGTCGCACCAGAGGCAATGCAGATTTTGGAATTATTCTGGAAGGCCACATCACTCATAGTAGTAGTGCCCGCAGTGAAACAGACGACACTATTTGTCGCAAAAGTATAATTGCTGCTTGTAGGATTTGTAACAGTACAACCTGTACATTGGGAATAGCAATCAAAGGACAGCAGGAATAGCAATAATGTAAAAACATTATTCTTAAATAAATAATTAATCATCGTTTTATATTTAATTTTAATAAATCAAATAAATTTCATTGAAGTGTGTTAATTTTCAATGATTAAGCAACAAATGTAACACTTATTTATCAATAACAAAATATTTATTGTTAATTAATATTAATAATAGAAAATAATTGAATTTTTGACGAGCTAACTTACCATCCAAAAATAAGAATGTCTCAAAAGAGACATTCTTATTTTTAAAGTTTCTAAAAGCTTAATTGCTCAAACCAAATGTAGCTTCAGCATCCGTCTCGCCTCCTGTTACACTTCCCCAAGCTGTTCCGTTTTGGGCTTCGCTGGCAGATGCCGGCTCGTGGATCAGAGTTAATTTTAATAATGGTGAAGATTGGTTTACCACTTTCACAACATCCCATTTTGTAATGAGTCCAACTTTCCCTAAAGCTCCGGTAGAAGAACTTGTGTCCAGTCTTGTCAAATTAACAGTGGATTTTGGGAAATCGAAAATTAAGAAATGTTCGTCTTTTGCATCTTTTATTTCCTGTGTTACGTCTTCGTTTCCGTTTTTGAAAATGGTTGTTACTTCATAAGATTTCCCGTCTGTCAAAGCAATTACCGGCGCAGCAGAACCTATGATATAATTGTAGGATTGTGAAGTTCCCGTGGTAATATCTTTCACATTCAGAACGATATTCGTCAGTTCTTCCTGAGGCAGATCATCCGCCGCAACATCCTCGTCTCTTTGACAAGAAATCACATTGAAGATTAAAAATAATGCTGCTAAAAAACTTACTAATTTGTTGAAATTGAATTTATTTTTCATTGTTTAAATTTTTTAATAATTGATTGATTTTTTAATTGAATTTTTAAAATTTGTATCTGAAATTCAGAATGAAGTTTCTGCCCATATCATTGGCAAAAAGTCGCATCCTGTTCAGATAATCCCTGTAAGAAATATTGAAAATATTATTAACCGTCAGCCCTGCTGAAAAGTTTTTTGCAATATCAATTCCCATCTGCGCATTCCAGATTGAATAGGTTTTCGGTGGCGTACTGATGTCAACAACCGTTGTCACTTCTTCTCCCGCAACATAATCTGTAAATTCCAAATTATGAACAGGATAACGTTTCTGATCTACAAATATTTGATTCTCAACATTTAAATACAATCCATTCCATTTCTTTTTGTTGAATTGCAATGCATTGGAAAAATTAATCGGCATCATCAGAATCAAAGGCTCATCGTGGGTTTCATCCTGTCCCCGAACATACGCGCCTCTTCCTTTATAAGTGAAATTTTCTGTAAGGTTAAAATTAATATCCACGTCCAAACCATACATTTTCGAATCAATCTGTTGATAAATCCAAACCGGAAAAGATCCGGCCTGCGTTAGCTGCAAAGTTCCATCCGGAATCTGATTGATGAAATTTTTCGTACTGAAATAGTAAGGATTAATAGAAATATCCAAACCTTGCAGAATATCAAATCTAGCATCTGCCACCAAATTGAATTGGTTTCCTTCTTCATTTTTGACACTCATATTTCCTTTCTCGATGATCGCCGCAGAATGATGCAGGCCATCTGAAAATAACTCAGCAATATTCGGTGTTCTGCCAACTTTTGCATAGTTCAGTTTGAGATTAAAATTATTGGAAGGATGATATTCCAAACCGGCATTGTATGAGAGATTCTGATAAGTTAATTTTGGCCTTGTCAACACCCTGTTGGCGTTGGTTCTCACATAAAATTCGGGATAAGAATCTGCGTACAGATTTTCCCAATCGCTTTTGTCATACCATTTGGTCACATCATAATAATTGTGATCATATCGGATTCCGGCTTCAGCATTCAGTTCCGGTGTGATTTTATATTTGAAAACAGAATAAATTCCCGCTGAATATTTATCATAATTAGGAATCAATCTTCTTGCTTGCGTTGCCGGATCAGAATAATTGTTCTGAAAACTGGCATCAATTCCCGTTTCCAAAGACCATTTTTCTCTTTCCAAAAGATCATTGATATTGAATTGATGCGTCATCAAAGCCAAATCCAAAGATGGAATCGCACTAAGATCGCCTCTTCTTAAATCAAATTCCTGGCGGTGATTATACTGAAAACTATAAGTTGCCGATACCTTTCCAATATTTTCAAAACGATTAAAAGCTGAAATCTTAGCCAGATGATGTTCTATCAATTGTCTCGGATTATCAATCTCATAACTGAAATTGCCGGAATAAAACGGAACCGGCGTATTCATCGCTTCGTAATAATCACGAGGTGTGGAAACGTGTGAATCCCGCAAAATCCCAAGATTCTGATTTGTCAGATAATAATCGAAAGAAAAACCACTTTTGAAAGTATTCTTCTGCAAAGTAAAATTAAAAGAAGAAAAATCCGAACCTGTATTTTTCAGATTATAATCCGGCGTACTTTGATCCCCAACCTTTCTAATGCTTCCGCCGGATTTTACAGCCCAGCCGTTTTTCCAGATTTTAGCGATATTGACATCAATTCCCAAACCTCTCCCATTCGAGATTCCGGAAAGATTAACTGAACCTTTCAAAGTATCTTTTTTAGGGAAAATTTCCGGTTCCAAAACGACAACGCCGCCAATGGCATCACTTCCGTATCTCAATGCAGATGCACCTTTAATTACATCAATGTGTTGAAAATTATTGACATCGATATTTGGTGCATGCTCAATTCCCCATTCCTGTTCCTGCATTCTCACACCATTATTGATGATAGATATCCGGCTTCCGTAAAGTCCGTGAATCACAGGTTTTACGATATTGTTTCCTGTTTTCAAACCGCTGACACCTGAGATATTTTTCAGAAGATTCCCCAGATTTTCGGTAGAATTCCTGTCGATTTCTGATTTGTCGAGGGTTTTCACAACCATCGTTCCATTGTTCTTATGATTACCGTGAAGCGTCACAGACTGGATTTCGTTCACATGATGCTCAAGATTGATCGTCAGATGAAGATCTTTCCCAACCGTAAAACTCTCAGAATAATTGTCGCAATCCGGATGAGAAGCCGTCAAAGTGTATGTTCCTGCAGAAACGTTTTTGATTTTGAAAGCTCCTGATTTATCCGTTTTTGCTGAATATTTCCCAAAAGAAATCACGACATTTTCCAAAGGTGTTTTGTCGTGAAAATCCTGCGCAATTCCTTCAACTGAATATTGAGCAGAGATGAATGCAAATCCAAAACAGATCAGCATCAGGCTAATAATATATTTCATTTTTTCGTAAAATGTATAATGTAAAAAGTACAATGTACTTCTGTGAAATTTTGGAATTAATTATTGACAGATATTCTTGACCATCAAGTTATAGAAGCCTAAATTCCAAACGGATAAAGCTGCCCAAATCAAAAAAAATGATTCGACCAAAGGCAAATTAAATGTCAAAATAATTCAAGGGAATTCTCTCAAAATCTAAATGAAATTGAGGAAAATAGGAATTACGAAATAGCGGGCGGACCGCGGAGTTGAAAAGTGAATTTGGTCGCTGACCAGATTTTTTCCTGTACAGAAAAAGTTTGTTGTGTGTCGTGCGTATGGTTTTCAAAATGGAAAGAAAACTGTTCCGGAACCAAAGAATTGCCAGTTGCCAGGAAATGACAAGCCAGACAATCGCCGGATTGGCTTTTGGAAATATCCGAGGAAATGGTTTTCTCAGTCTTTTTGAAACCTGAATCTTTGAAGAAAGATTCGCCGCTGTGATTGTGCAATTGCGAAGAAAACAAAGCCACAAAGAGATACATCCCGGCAAAAAATACCGAAATGAAATTCCTGAAAGTTTTGTTTTTTCCAATCAACATAGATGCAAAGGTAGAAATTTTTTGGGACTGGAGATTAATATTATGTTAAATCCAAAAGTGATTATTTTTCTTCCTCGAAATATAATCTGTAATATTTTCCTTTTTCGTCCTGTCCGGTTTCCAGCATTTTTCGGTCGCCGTGGATGTAGATATGGAAATTTTTATCTAACTTGATTATTGATTTAAAGTGTCTTTGTTGTTTTTTAACCGCCTGAGTATTAATCGGGAAATCTTCAGAAATTGAGATCTGCATATCCTGCTCGTAATCGGATTTGAAATTGGAAAAACTTTCGATGACATTTTCGTCTTCCAAAACTTCTTTTACGAAATCATCGTATTTGAATTCTTCTTTTTCTTTGAAAAAATTGATGGATTTATTAAGAAAATCTGCCTGATCTGCTTTGGAAACTTCGAATTCCTGGGGCAATTGCTGTGTGATAAAATCTTTGTAAACAGACAAAGTCTCCTGCGTGTGGAAATATTCGTTGTCGCGTTGTTTTACTTTCAGGAAATCCTCGAACCAATAATAGATATCACCATTTTTGTTGTTATCTATCACGGATAAAACGTAACCACTTTCTTTGTCGCTGTTATAAATCAAAGCCGCTTTATCGATTTTTGACAGGCTGATTCCGAAATCTCTTTCGATATCAAAAGATTCGTCCTGAGGATTGATTTTCAGGAAACCTTCTCTCTTTTCGGTTTTGAAAATCCCGATAGAATCTATTTTTTTATCGTCGCCGTCAGCAGATTCAATTGTTTCGCCTTCGAAGTAAACGATGAACAATTCGCCGGACTGAACTCTTGGATTTTCGGCAGCTTCGTAAAGATGTTTGGCGATGTTTTCAGATTCCCACTGGAATTTGGCTTTGTCTTCAAAAATCTCAGAAACAGAACTGTAAACCGGATTATTCACCAAATAAGAATCACTGTAAAAATGAAACTGCTCTTCGGATTTGAAGGCATTCATAAAGTAATTTCCCAGTAATTCCTTCATCTCATCTTCCAGCTGCAATTCTTCCTGAGAAAGTGTTAGAGATTCTCCATTGATTTTATTCCCGACTCTGTGAACTGTAATTTTTGAAAACATTTTTTGTTGTTTGAGTTTGCAAAGATATTCATAATCTCCTTTTCTGGCTAATTAGAAATCATATTTGAGAAATTATCCTTTCCGCCTTATTTGAAAATTTTAATCCCTCTCAAATTTTTCTATTTTCAGTTTTGGACTTAATGTTTTAATATAAAAAGCTGCGATTGCACGAGAAAATGTGGGCAATAGTTCACCATCATTTGATAAAACTATAAAAGTATAACCTTCTTTTGGGAACCGTAAAATATCAGCCAATCCCGGACCACCGCTATGACCAGCGTACAAAACATCTTCTTTGCCGACAACCCAGCCCACTTTTGAAAAATCTGCATCTTTGCCATCTATCTTGTCTGTTTTGTAAATATAATTTTCCGAAAACGAATTTGGAAATTGGATTTCATTGTCCAAGCCTATTACCCAGTTGGCCATATCATTTATCGAGGCAAAATATCCACCGGCAGGATAAGTATATTGTGGATAGAGATATTTGTAGGCTTGCATTTTACCTTTGAGATCGTAATAAGTGGTAACTTTTTCCGGGATAATATCAGTGCGTAAAAATTGTCCATTCACCTTGAATTCCATGTCGAAAGCGCCATCGTTCATCTTGAAAGGAATAGCAACTTCATCCCTTAAAATTTGCACAAAAGGCTTGTTATAAATCTTTTCAAAGATATAGGACAAAACCATAAAATCCGATTGTGCATATTTTTGTTTTGATCCCGTTTTGAACACCAAAGGAAGTTTTTTGACAGCCTCTACAATTTTCTCCGTCGGCAGATAGACATCGCTGTCATAGTAATCGTCGATTCCGCTGGAATGATTTATCAGGTTTTCAATTTTGATATCATTCCATTCTTTGGGACAATCTGTAATATACTTTGAAACAGAATCATCCAGACTTATTTTCTTGTTATACATTGTTTTTAGAAGAAGCGTGGAAGTAAGAAGCTTTGTACAGGATGCAATTTGAAAATTGGTATGTTCGGTAACTTTATTTTTCCAATCAAGATTTGCAAAACCGTAAGTTGTTTTCTTAATTATTTTTCCATCTTTGACGACTGCGATTGCCATTCCGGGAATTCCCAAAGTTTTCATTTGGTTATTTACAAATTTATCTACATCCTTATTGATATCCATCTGATTACCCTGTGAGAAAAATAAAGCTGAAAATAGAATGACTGAAGTTAAAACGAATAATTTTTTCATAATTAAGATTGGGTTAAGTTTATCACTATTTAATTAGTTATTCAAAGATGAAACTTAAATCTCAATGCATCACTATTTTTATAGTTAAAAAATATTAAATAAATTTCGCCGAGAATTAAGTTATCTTAGCTTAAGAAAAATTGCAAAAATGAATTTAAAAACGAAAAAATATTCCTTTTTAATCTTAATGGCATTCTCCTTTACCTCCGCCCAAACCATCGAAGAAGAAATCGCCAAAAAATCCTGCGAATGCATCCAGGCAAAAGTGTTAACAAATGGACAAATCTCAAACTCAGAAAGACAAAAATGCATTTCTAAAAGCGGCGATGAAGTTCTGAAATCAAAAGACCAACAGGAAGTAAAAAGACTTACCAAAAATATGGAGGAAGTGGTCGAGCGTTTGAAAACCATCTATGCTATGGTAGAAAAGTGCATCTCAAAATAAATAGAAATCTCCAAGCCTGAGCCCGGAGATTTCTGTGTAACATTTGAAAATTGCTTTCACATTTGTGAAATAAATAATTTTTTTTTCATCATCCTTTTATGAAAAAACAGAGAGTCGAATGAAGACTTTCTATTTAAAAATTTCTCTAAAATTATTTTTTAATCATTTTCACGCCTTCTGAAAAATCATTGATCTTAACGATATAGACACCAGCCGGCAAGTCTGCAACATTGATTTTGTTATCAGAAACTTTTGAAAGTGATTTTACGATAGCGCCTGCGGCACTGTAGATTTTAACTTCAGAAATAGCTTTTGCAGATTGTAATACTACAAAGTCTTTTGCAGGGTTAGGATATAAAGATAATTTTTTATCAGAAGAAAAGTCATTTACAGCAAGTAGGTCATCACAAGTAACCTGGGTAAAGCTGTTGCTATTTGTTGTTGTTCCATCATTGTTTCCTAACTGATAATAGTTATCCGCTCCTGTTGTTAACATTTGGGAAGAATTATTAATAACACCACTATGACCTTCACCTAATCTCATAGAAATCGATTTCCAGTTGGTTGCAGTTCCTATTCTTACAAAAGCAAGATTGGAAGTCGTGGCATCATTTGTCCCAATTCCTAATTTTCCATAGCTATTTGATCCTCCAGCGAAGATAGCTCCATCTGATCTCATAACCAATGAGTTGTCTATGCCCGAAGTTATTGCCGTGTAATTAGAAGCAGCATCTATTGGTTGTGGTGTATAATAGATTTGCTCTCCTCCACCGGCGAGACCTAATCTTCCGAAATTGTTAGCACCCCAAGCCCATAATTTTCCAGCAGTTGTTAAAGCTACCGTATGAAATGGAGAGCCCGATACTTCGCTCCAATTTGTACCTGTTCCTACCTGCGTGAAAGAAGCTTCCTCACCAGAAGTCTGCCCCAATCCTGTTGCCCCATAAACATTAGATCCGCAAGACCAAAGTGTCCCATTAGATTTAATGGCAAAGGATGTATACCATCCCGAAAAGACTTTAGCCCAATTTGTAGCATTTGTTGGCTCTTGCTTGAAAGTATTGATAAATCCTTCACTGGTTCCAAGTCCAAGATTACCCCAGTCGTTATAACCTGTTGCCCATAGGGTTCCATCGTTTTTAATGACCAATGTGCTGTAATAACCCGCTGCATAATCTTTTACGCCTGTTGCAATTTTTATGGGCGTAGTTACATCTGTATTATTGCCAAGTCCAAAATTACCGTAGGCATTATCTCCCCAGCCGTAAAGATCTCCGTTTTCCTTCAGAGCAAGAACAAAGTGATGCCCTGTAGAAATCTCTTTCCAGTCAGAGTCAGTTCCAATTTGTTCCGGATGTTTGATTATAGTTCCAACAGTAGAAGCACCGTTTCCACGAACACCACTGTCATTGAGTCCCCACATCCAGATGGTCCCATCTGTTTTCATTGCAATATTGAAGTTCTGCCCCTGAGACAGCTGTGCCCACGAATTGGTAGAACATTGCCCATTAACTGTAATGCAAAACATCAATAGTAAAATAGACGCTAAGGCAATACTACTTTTTTTACCTGTTTTTGAAATTAATAAAAATCGTCTCATAACAATTTATTTATTGGTTAATGATACAATATTACGTCGCTATTTGCCGATTTAGCAATCAATGAATTGAATAAATTCGGAAATTATTCCCTGTTTTTTTAAGAATTATAATTTTGAAAATCAAATATATACAACACATCCATCCTTTAATATTATTTTAAAAATAACATATTAAAAAAGCGTGATAAATAAAAATATGCAACTATAAATTCTGATTTATCAATTGAAAACCAGATTAATTGAAAATTTAAAAATTGACTCCACGTAAAATAAAGCCATAAATAAAAACATCAATTTTAATCTTAAAACAAAAAATCTCCAAGCTTTCGCCTGGAGATTTCTATTGTATCAGTTTTAAAACTGTTGATTACTTCACTTCTTCAAAAATAACGAATACTGAATATCAATGAATTAAATTTATATGGTACAAATAAGATACAAATATTTAAGTTTCTTCTATTTTCATCTTATTAATAATTTGCCAAATTAAACAATTATCTCAAAGCTTTAAACATCTGTTCAATCGCTTTCTTTTTCTGTTCCATATTAGGATGAACATAGAGATTTAATGTTGTACTGATATTAGAGTGTCCAAGCAGAACACTTACTGTTTTATAATCACAATTACTTTCTATACATCTTGTGGCGAAGCTATGCCTTAATCCGTGAAATTTTATATCGGGCATTTTAAGCTCCTTCATAAGGTTTTTATAATAACTTCGATAAGTTCTGGGCTCCGTTGGCTTCGCATCATTTGTCAATACAAAAAAAGAAGGATTAACAATTTTTTTAAATGGTTTCAATATTCTCAATAAATCTTTACTTATGGGGATTTCACGGATAGAGTTTTTAGTTTTTGGTGTATCCAAAATGAGTTCTGTTCTGCGAACTCCGTCTTCTATTACATATATACGTTGAATGGTCTGATTCACGCTTATTATTCCATTATCTGTATCAACGTCTTCCCAAGTCAGTGCACATACCTCGCCAATTCGCATTCCAGCACTTAGGCAGATGTAAACACCCAAATTTCTAAATGTAAAATGTTCCTGAATGTAATTCATTATCTTTTTCTGGTCAGATTTGGTAAGTACCTCCAAACTATGTTTTTCTCTTTCCGTAGGGAACTGTATATCAAAAGGTGTGTAATCAAACCACTTATTTTTTGCCCCGAATTTGAGAATCATTTTTAAAACAATTAAGATATCTTTAATCGTTTTATGGCTTAAACCTGCTTCTAATTTTTTCAAAACAAAATTTTGCACATCGGTTTCCTCGATGATATATGCTTTACCAAAGATTGGAATTATATGATTTTCAATTAGAAGTGTGTAAGCTGAAAAACTTGATTTTTTAACGTACTGCTTTTTGTTTACTTTCCATAGTTCGATGACTTCGGACAATTGTTTTTGTTTATTCATTACTTTTTAATTTTAAATCTCAAAGGAAAGCAATTAAAGATTCAAAAACCTTGAGGATATGAATTAGTTAATGTTCCCAATTTGAGATTCCCGGGGTTTGAGGGGGAATGGGAAACGAGGAAGTTGGGGGAAATGGCGGAAAAAGTGAATAGTGGTAAAACACCATTAGGTGGTGAATCAGTCTATATAAATGAAGGTATTTTATTCATACGAAGTCAAAATGTAAATAATGATAAATTAGAATTACAAAACTCCGTATTTATTTCTGAATCTATAAACAACGTAATGAAAAATAGCGTTGTTAGATCTAATGATATACTTCTAAACATAACAGGGGCATCATTAGGAAGAAGCTGTGTAGTTCCTGAAGATTTTAAAATTGGGAATGTTAATCAACACGTTTGTATCATAAGATTAAATAAAAAATACAATCCAAGATTTCTTCAGCCAATATTTTCTTCAATTAAAGGTCAAATCATCTTTAATAATTTACAGACTGGGAGCGGAAGAGAGGGTTTAAATTTTGAAAGTATTAAAAGTATCAAATTATCTATACCGGGCTCAAAAGAGCAAAAGAAAATAGCTTCATTCCTCTCAATTTTAGATGAGAGAATTTCAACCCAAAACAAAATAATTGAAGAATT
>NZ_JAPFHB010000019.1:0-16356 GCF_059803555.1 Chryseobacterium sp. TB1-D10
TTTTTTTTTATATATTATGGTATTTGTTATACTCATATTCGAAATCCATAGCCTTATTCTTTTCTACGCAAAATGCCGTTACTAATAATATTTTTGGCTGTATAGGTTTTAAAATTACCACGAAATTTTTTTCTTTATACCAATAATATTTTTTCGTAGTATCATCCTTATCTTTTTTTTCAAAATACAGAATTTTTGAATTACCTATATTTTTTAAGATACACTTAATCCAATGAATTCGATTAGCTCTCTTAGAATCAAATTGTCTCGGTTTTTTATATGATTCCTCTTTTGTTATTAAATGAACAAAAGTCTCAGGGTATCCTTCAAAACCTTTTATCCAAGATTTATGACTTTTGAAAGTTAAACGGACTCCATCAACTTCTATATAATCATCTATTAATTCTTCTTGATATATTCTATAAATCTCCTCAAAATGCTCTTTACAGGGAATATTGTCATCTAAATCATCAAATAAGTCCTCTAAATTCTCTAAATCACTCATCTTCCTCTAAAGTTTTTATCTGAAAATCATAAATATTAAATTTAGTTTCCCAAGGTTCTGTCCCATCATCTAAAGAATACTTTGAGCATTTTTCTAAATATTTAACGACTTCATTTTTAGTAGGAGAGGCTCCAATTTCAGAATGCTTATTTCTAGACTTATAGCAAATTGCACCAATAAATAAATCGGTTAATTGAAGAAATTCATTTTCATTCGAATGAATATGTTGAAAAAAGATATAAGGGGAATTTTTTTCATAAAATTCGTCTAATTCATTTTTTAAAAGGAATAATCTCTTTTTTCCATAATGATCTTTTACATCTAAATAAACTCGACTTTTAAAGTCATTTTGTGACTTATTATTTAATAATATTTTTAAAGTTTTATAATAATAACTGTCTTCGTGATTTCTATTATATCTTTTATGACCTAAATTATTCTTATTTTTAATTAACACACATCTGAAATCTAAATCATTAGCAAAAAACCAATCAATAAGTTCTTTATATAAATCTAATCTAGAAGAAGACAATCTATTCCATTTTATTTCTGTTGGGCTCTTGTGTTTTAATTTTATTTTTTTGAACTCATCTTTTAGCTGTATATACTTGGTGTTATCAATTTTGATATAACCTATACACATAACTTGTGAATCATCCTTTTCTAAATGACAACTTTCGTCGATATATATATTGTAAATGTTTGACATAAAATAAAATAGCAAATATATAAACTACCTGCAATGTTTGCTAATAACTGTTAAAATTTGAAATACTTCTCGTCAATTGCTGAGTTTATAAGCTCTTTTAGGCTGATACCTTTTTCTGCAGACAATAATTTCAATTGCTTTAATTTCTCTGTAGGGATGTACAAAGAAAAAATTGTTTCTTCTTTTTTTTCCTTTACAGGAACTACAATCTGTTTCGGTGTTGTAACCGGGGCGTTTTTTGCTTTGCCTATAAGGGCAGAAAAATCTTGCTTTGCCATATTTTGTAATTTATATAATTATATAATTATATACTTCTAATTGATTGATAATGTTAATATTTCTTTTGTCAAGTTATCAATTTGCTTTTGTGCTTTATTATTTTCTTCAACCCCATTTAATAAGACTGAACGAGAAAAAACAACTAAGTCAGAAATCATATTTTTAGAAACTTTCACATTGTATTCTTTTAATTGGTCTTTTATTTCTTCTGTCAAAGTTGTGTTAGGCTTAATCATATTAAAGACAATTATTGCCTTTTTTTCAGCTTTAGAATCTTTAACGGTATCAATAGTAGATTTGATTGCTAAGAGGTCTAAAACGCCTGCTTTTGTGGGTATAATAATCACATCTGCTAAATCACACAATTCGGTTATTTTTTCAGATAAGTATGGAGGTGTATCTATGAAAATGAAATCATAATCGGATTTGGTAATCTCCTTTAATTTGTCTGCAGAAAAAATTGGAACTTCTGACAGTTCTCGAATATTCAGAAGAGAACCTTGCATATCCATATCAACAATACAAACTTTTGCATTCTGTCTTAAGTTTGATGCCAGGTTAAATGTCAATGTTGATTTTCCTACACCACCTTTTTGATGAGTGGTTAAAATTATTTTAGCCATTTATATAATTATATAATTATACAAATATATAATTACTTATAGTTTAGAGCAATTAATTAGAATGAAATGTATGATTAGATACTCCGTCACGACTTCAGAGAACCTATAGTATAAAAAAAGAACCTTAATTTCTATTAAGGTTCTTTTTTTTATTATTGAGAATTGCAAAGTTTAAAAATCATAGCCAATTTTAAAACTAAGATCAGGAACAACCTGTGTGGAATAACCTTTCTTCAAGATTTTTCCGATTCCCAAACCAGCTTTGAACTCATAATTGAAATTCTTTGCAAAGTTTCTTCTGAAGCCCCAAGTTGGAACAAACGAAATAGTCTCACTTACAGTAATGTCCTTAGTATTTGATATTACAAACCAATTAGGAACATATTCCAACTTTAGAGAAATATAATTTCCTGAATTGTTAGAAATATCTTTTCCTGAATCTTTTCTTTTCTGAAGATTATAATAATACTTAGGAGTTAAAGAAATAGCAGGAGCCAGAGCGAATCCAGTTTTACTATACATATCTCCACCCCAGATAGATGGGTATAGTTCTAGCTGACTTCTCAGCGTAAAACTTTCTGAGAGCCGAGCCTCATTATAAAACTCAGCGCCAAAAAATCCTATCTGAATTCCTGTCACAGATTTTTCTAAACTTGCTTTTTCCTGTGAGTAAGCTTGGATTCCTATAAATAATGATATTATGAATAATAGTCTTTTCATATTATTTTTTTTGAATTTTGAAAGTTCCACTTAGAGCTTCACTTCCAATGTTTTTTGTCCACTTACCATTAGAGTTTTCAAAATTGGCTATTTGTCCGTTGAAAACGAAACCACTTCGTGTATTTGCTGAGAGTGTTCCTGTAGATTGAACATAACCTAAAAATTCCTCCGTTGTAGTAGAATTATTATATTTTAAATCCCCAACAATATTGCCTGTATTAGTGATTTTAAAGGATATCTCACCTTTGTCATTTCCATCATAGAAACCAATGTAATTACCCTCATACTTTGAATTAGATTGTCTTTGGAGTTCTTCATCAGACTGACAAGAAAACAAAACTAGAAATTGCAAGAAAAATAATATTATTAGTAATCTCATTCTTTTTCTTTGATTAATTTAGCACCGTGCCATCCTCCATTTTTTTTAGCAATACCATACATATTTACACCCATAGCTGTTGGATGTTTAAAATCAAAATCACGTTTAGTGATACTTAAACCATTCCCAACACCACCACCGAATGTATAGGTTATCTGAGGTGTCACAGCTCCCCAATCAAAAACCTTTTCCAGGACATCTTGATTATCTTTAATCTCACTGAAGTCATAATAATCCACATAAGTGTAAGTGTAGGTATCTACTACAAAAGCAACTCTATTATATTTTTTATTATGTTTTTCTCCAAGTTTTTTCACCTGTTTCCACGCTTGCTCATAAAATAGTTTTCGCAATTGTTCGGGAGTTAAAGAGGTTGCATTGTAAACCCATTCTATCACACCGTCAATTTTCTTTTCAAATGGTAAGCTGGGCATCTTTGCGGGACCCATATTCACATAGTTGTAGTATTGGTCGACAGTAGTAAATACTTTATCTTCAAAAAAATATCTTTGTCCTGGCAGGCCACCTAATGGTGGATCATATGTATGAGTAAATGACCAAGCAATTGAATTCACTCCCATCCCTAATTTATCAGCATTTTCTTTTCTCCAAGTTCCTGTCCATCCTTTATACTGATGTTTAACTTTGCATCCAATAGCATAAACAAGCCACAAATCCTGAGAATAAAATTTCACCTTCACTCTTCTCCTATCTTCATATTTGTCATCTGTTACCCAAGTTGTTCCAAAGATGTTTCCTAATTTGGGTGTTCTTATTTCACCTATTTTTAAACCTTCTACAATTTGTGCAATATCTTCTTGTACAGGAGGGTTAGTTGGGGGATAATATGGGCCACCTCCGCCGCCGCCTCCTCCTTCCTCAGGATCAGGTGCCATTCTATTAGCGTTAAAATACTCAATATCTTGATTGATGGTTACCAATTTTTCAGAAGGCATACTTTCAATAAAATCATTTGCTACTTCACCATCTGTTGGCTTTAAAAGATTTCCAGAAATACTATTTACTTCAAGATAATTTACAAGAACATTATATTTTGTCGCTGGAGTTATAAATAAGCCTACATCGGTATATTTATATATTTTATCTGCTACTTGAATTTCTGCTTCGCCATTTAACATCGCTGAGTAAGCATCATCTCCTATAATTTCTTCTAAATCATCCAAATCTGTTAATACATCTTCCACTGCTATTTGAGATGGATTTTGGGCTACACCTTTACCGGCAAGTGAATTATTTACAGCTAAGCTAATTTTTCTTTCTTTGATTGTTTCGATAACTTGTGAAGCATTTTCTTCTGTAATTACAGGACGAAGAGATTCGAAATTCTTATTGTCTACGTAACTTATAATATCTTTGTCAGAAACACTCTTGAGTTCTTCATACTTAGCTTTTAAAGACTCTTTATTTGGAAAATATAATCTCCCATTTTTCACATTTGCATCGCCAATATTTGGTGTGTTTCCAGCTTTATCTGATACAAAAGCTTCCTCTCTACAAGAATTTAAGCATAGAAATATTCCTGATGCAATTAAAATTCTTGAAAATGTAATTTTCATGATTGTTAGATTTTTTTTGATTATTAATTCGGTTGCAAATAAATAAAATATAAATATAATAGCAAAATATTATATTAATAAATCAATATCATAAATGCTGACATAATTAACAGCCTATTTATTTTAATAATCAATTAAGAGAAACTAAAATAAAAAGGAAGATAAATTTTGCTAATAAATAAGTATAGTGTATATTTGCACTATACAATTAAGAGAATTTTAAGTTCAACCAAAAAAAGAGATGAAGATATGTGTAAACAACAGAAAAGGTATTATCAATTTTTTAAATTATGGGAATTACATCCATCAAGCATAAAGGCTTAAAATTATTATTCTCCGATGGAGATGCAAGTAAACTTCAACCTCACTTAGTAAGCAAAATTAAAAGGCAACTTGTGTTAATTGAAGGTTTAAGGAAAGTACCGGAAGATTTAGAGGTGTTTATAGGGGCTAGACCCCATAAATTACAAGGAGAATTGTCAGATTTTTGGGCAATTACTGTTTCCGGCAACTACAGAATTATATTCAAATTTGATAACATAAGTGGAGATGCTTCCGAACTCAACTTTTTAGATTATCATTAGCGAAAACAGTTATATTATTTAAAAAAATGAAGAGACATAAAAGTCTAAACATTCACCCAGGAGAACTATTAAGAGAGGAAGTAATTAAAGAAAGAGGTCTGACAATTGTAGAAGCTTCAAAGCTTTTGAATGTGTCAAGGCTTACACTCTCTAATATTGTGAATGAAAAAAGCAGTATCACTCCAAATATGGCACTTAAAATTGCATATGTATTTGGCGGAAATGCAGAGTTATGGATTCGATTGCAACAAAGTTATGATTTTGCATTAGCAGAACAAGCTTTCGAAATCGAAGGACTACACAAGCACTACGCACATTAATATTTGATTTTTTTTAAAAAAAGAATCAAGATGTTATTTGTGACGTCTGTTAGAGAAACAGAGTGCAATTCAAAAATAAAAATTATACTTACAAACTTTAAAAAAGCGTATTTATATAATTATATAAATACGCTTTTTCTTAATAAGCATTTAACTTCTTTTGCTGTTGTCTCCAATCATAGGGGGAAATAGGGTTATTATCATTCCATAAGCCCAAACCTTCAGATTTAGCTACATCCTGCATTTTTCCCAGTTCTTTATTGTCCGAATACTGATGATACTACCATCCTAAACCAGCTTTTATAATTTCTGCAGAGAGGTATTTATCATCGTCGTAAAATATTTTCGCAATGGTTCTGCCATAACGGTCTGTATCGGTTGGATAGAAAATAATATTCTTTCCAAAAACCTGAGAACTTGTAAATTGTTTGGCGTTATTTCCGAAGGGCTGTTTTGATTCTGGACAATCAACTTCTGCCAGGCGTAAAGTTTTCTGAATATTCCCATCCAACAATGCTACAACTGTATCGCCATCTTTTATGCCGACAATTTTTGCATTTATCTGAGAGAAAAATAATGCTGGACAGGATATAAAAAGTAGTAATAACCTCAAATTTTAATCTTTTTTTGGAAGAATTCCTTTGTTCTGATATATACCAACAAGATAAGCAGGAGATTTTAGAACAGTAATTTTACGTGATTTTATTTTTTCATTCAAATCATTGATAAGGTTGTCAAAATCGGTTTCTTTTTCTTTAGTCGCAATTAGTTCTGCCTGTTCTGGAGTTAAGCCATAAGAAATAACTTTAGACTTGAATTTTTGAATATCCACAGTTTTATCAAACTCAATTTCTAATTGTTTAAATTTTTGAGAATCGATGCTTAAGGTTACCCAAAAAAATTCTCTGCCTTTCTTTTTAAGTTCGTAGTCTAATTCGATATCGGTATTTTCTGATATTTGTTTCCTGGCTATATCCAAAACTTTAATCTTAAAGTCAGAAATTCTTTCAAATTGCTCATTTCCTTTTTTGTCAATTAGCCCCAGCATTTCTTTTAATTCCTTAATCTCAAATCTTTTCGTACCAACACTTCTCCATTGACAAGCAATCGCATATAGCCTTTTTGCATATTTGGAAGAACAATTCAAAACAGACTTTAACTGCATTGATGTAAAATTGTTTTTCAGTTCAAAAAAATACGGTTTCGCGCTTTCATTGATTTTTATGTTGAAGCTTCCCGTACCTTTCATATAATCGACATATTCAAATAGCCACATCTGTCTATGTCTTTCCGGGGTTTCAATTTCAAACATTCTACTACCTATGTTTTCCGTAGCTTCTCTTAATTGGGCATAGTTCCATTTACGCCCTGTAATTTCTTCGATATCGTGATTGTGAATGGTGTATTCCATTCTGTCCTTTTCAAGGCAAGAAAGAACCATAAAAAGAATATCAAGCATACAGGAAGAATAATCATATTTTCCAGAAGTGATAATGTTGTGTTGATAAATAAGTTTTGTATCCTTTTGTACGTCCATTAATTCCATAAATGTGATTTTTGTAAAACAAAAGTAAATAATTAAAACGACATATAAATACATCTGTCATTTAATAATGTAGTTTAAAACTTATAAAAGGTCGTTTTTCGCTTATAAAAAGTCGTTTTTCGCTTATAAAAAGTCGTTTTTAACTTATAAAAGGTCGTTTTTAACTTATAAAAGGTCGTTTTTGAGTGTTGTAATTGTCTATAATACAGTAATTTATAGGCTCTTAAATATAAGAAAGATATTAAATATAAATAATGTTTTAAAGAATAACGTTAGAAAGGAAGTTTAGCTTATTTATATGAAAAATTCAATGCCATTTTGGCAGTCTTGGAAAACGAAAAAACGAAACAGAAGAGGAAAGGCTTTTTCGGTTCGGAGATGTTATGTATAGCATAGTAATATTATATATCATTGATATTCAGCGGTGTTGCATTATAAGTACAAAGTGGATTAAAAAATGGCAAAGTGTAACTCTGTAACTTTTCTTTCAGAAAATTGCAGGAATTTTAAAAGAGATTGAGCCAAGAAATCGGAGTTAAAAAATCAATTAAAAGAAATCAAATTTAATCTGCACTCCTAAAAAAAATAGCATAAAGCTGTTCCATTTCATTCCACTATTTATATATTTTTTTTATCCGTTTCAATCGCTTGAATGGCTTTCTTTTTTTTTATTTTTTTCTTTTAGTTTAATATTTCAGTTTCTATTTTGATAAAAAAAAGGCACTAAAAAATAGCACCTTTCCAAGTTAAAACTTGCTTCGTTTAGTCATTGGATTGGGCGCTTCTCAAGGTCGTCCTTACGTTGCCTCTTTGTCCTTACGCACCAAGATAATAAATCGACAAAAATTTATTTTTGTCAGCAAGTTTTTTTTGCATAATTTTGGAATTATTAAAAATAAGTATAGCCCACTAGACTTTTATTTTCATGTGCTGCGCTACATAAAATAAAAATCGTGGGCTCTCCGAGGGTTTCCTTGCTCGAAATAGTACGCAGTTACATTTTAAACCTGCCTAAAATAGTACAAGGTTTGAATACAGAAATAGAAAAATATAGACAGAGAAAACATATGAGTTACGCAGTTTATCATACCGAAAAAGGCTCTACCAGTTCTGGAGGAATTGGTAAGCATATCGATAGGGAAAAAGGGGCGGAACACACCTACAGACATTCAGACCCGGAGCGTAGAAATTTGAATGAAAACCACATAATAAATGATCATTGCAAAAAGCCACTTAACCAGGCAATTTCGGACAGAATAAAAGAGGGATATTCTGCCAAAAACAAAGCAGGAGAATTGAAAGAAATTCGCAAAGATGCTGTAAAATATAACACGCATATACTTACAGGGTCTCACGAAAAAATGAAAGAAATTGAGAACGACCCACAGAAGCGGAAAGAATGGATTAATCAAAATTTAGATTTCATCAAAAAAGAATTCGGAGAAAAAAATATTGTCAGATTTGCCGTTCATCGAGATGAAAAAACGATGCACATTCACTCAGTCACGGTCAACTTAACCGAAGATGGTCGCCTTTCAGCGAAAGAAATAGTTGGAAATAAAAAGGCAATGCAGGATAGGCAAGACCGATATGCAGATCAGATGAAAAAATTTGGACTTGAAAGAGGAATCCGCAACACAGGAACGAAGCACGAAAACCAACAAGAATTCTATGCGAGAATGGAAAAAGCCTTGGAAGACGGAAACAAAAACGCCCCCGAAGACGTCAAAAAAGCCGTTTTTGGGGTAGAAGTCGGGATAGACAAGGATAAGACCATCGAAAACCTAAAAGGGGAAAATCGGTCCCAAAAGACCGCCTTGAGTATGCAAAAAAATGAACTTCTGAAAATAAAAGAAGAAAGAAAAAGAGAAGCCGAGTACAAAACTAAAATTACCGAAAGAACCAAAAACATTGATGAAAAACTTAAATATACTCTTCTCGATGATAAAATTCGGGAGAAAGTAAAACAGGAAAAAATTGATGAAATCGGGAAAAAGTATGGATATGATGTAAAACAAAAATTCAATTTCATTTCTCATTCCATCCAACACAAGACAGATGACGAAATTTCCAAATCCGTTTCTTCAGCAGTTAAAAAAGTATCTGAAGAAAAAAAACTTAACCCCGTAGATACAGCACTTCTGATGCGCACCAAAGAGGTTAAGGAAATCGCAGTACATCTTAAGAATGAAAGGGAACGCAGAAATGAAATAGACAAGAACCGAAGACGAAACCGAGGAATATGAAAAATTCCTTAGGAAGTCCCGAAAGCAAAAAAAACTAAAAAAACTCAATTAAAAATATCTTTATGACAGACACTCCATAAAAGTGCAAGAAGTGGTGTAACTCAACACAATTTCATTCTTTATAATTTTGAAAGAGAGGAATTAAACAGGGATTGACAAATCACCCCAATGGAATTAGATGTTTTAGAGGTTATATTGAGAGATGTAATCACTCTTTAAAATAATAGCCGAACTTCAATACAAAAGAAAAGCACTCATTTGAGTGCTTTTTTATAATATTTTTTTAAGAGATATAAAGTCAAATATGAAGTGTTAATTCTTAATGAATTTAGAACTCAGACCTCCAATTTTATAGATATACATTCCTTTTGATAAACTCTCTACATCCAAAGATATTTTACTATCAGAAGAATTGAAGATTTTATTAAAAAGAAGTTTCCCAGATGTGTCATAAATTTCCAATTTGTTTGTCCCATTTTTAGGATTTATCACATTTAGGATTTTATTAGCAGGAATCGGAAATGCTGAAAGTTTATTTTGAGATAGAATTTCTTTAGTGGTTAGTTCTGAAGTTGGTAATAAGTACACATCATATTGATCTTGGTCTTCAATAGTTAAGTTTTCTACAATTAATTTATTCTTATTAGCAGTGGCATCGTGAAAAACATAGTAAAGATCATAGAAATTGACTGTTCCAGCATTTGGTTGAAAATCTTTAATTAATTGACCATCCTCATTAATAAGAAGTAATTTCTTCCCTGACGTTTCATTAGCTGGATCATAGTAAGATGCTTCAACCATAAACTCATATTTATCATCAGTGTTAAAAATGTGTTTTGAAATAGAGTAAGGACTTCCATCATAATAATTTCCTCCAAGCCATAAATTATTATAGTTTGGAGGAAATGGAACATTGACTATTTTTCTCAAAGAATAGTCAGCATTATAAATTTTAAGAGTATTGTCGGTTCTATTCATCGAAACGTAAATACTTTCATTTTCATTAGTGTAACTCTGAATTATTTCGCCCACAGGAAAAGAATATTCAAGGGTAATTTGACCAAATACTAAGCTTGTAGCGATAATGGCTATAGATGATAAAGTTTTTTTCACAGGTATAAAATTGGTTATTATTTATCTTTTTACAAAACTAAATAAATTATAGCTCTCCGCTTTTAAAAAAGCACAAATTTATATTCTTAACAACAGCAATAATCTCAAAAAAACCGTATCATAACTGATACGGTTTTTAGGAAGAGATATTTAATTTAGAAAGAATATCCGATTCTTAGATGGATATCAATTTCTGCGAAATTACCATAGTCAGTCTCGTGTCGGTAACCGAAACCGGCACCTGCTTCATAATTGAAATTACTCCCTAAGTTTCTTCGAATTCCCCACTTTGGAACAATTGAAAAACTCTCAATAGCCTCTACTTTATTTTTTGAAAAAATAACAGTATTAGGTCTATAATTAAAAGCTACACCAAAAAAATTCCCAGCATTTTTTGTGATGTCTTTGCCTTTTTGTAGGCGATTTTCTAAATTATAGTATAATCGAGGTTCTAATCTTATATTTGGATGCCATTGACTACCATTACCAATTGCAAACATTGGTTCTATTCCAATTTCAGGACGTATTACAATTTGATTCGAAAGTTTTATTTCTCCACTTATCCAAGCTCCAATTATCCCTGTTTGAATATTTAAAACTGCTTTTTCAACACTTGCTTTTTGTTGTGAATAAAAAAGAGATGAAATAAACATTGTAGATAAAAATAATTTTTTCATTAATTTATTGTTTTTTTACTGACCAATTCCCATTACGCTCCCCCATCTTCCAGGTCCCTGACTTTTGAACAAAATTACCATATAACGTAAACCCGGATTCCAATATGACAGATTGAAGGGCTCCGTCATCTCGAATCATTCCCGACAGAAAAGATGTTTCTGAACCGGTCGGAGATGTTTTAGTTACTGATGTATAACCGTTTTTAGCAACCTCAATCAATAAAGTACCATTCTCATTTCCTGAATACGTTCCTATCCAAGCACCTTTATAGGGTGAAGTGTAACTATTCTCTGCATCTCGTTGGTCTATATTTTCAAGTAATTCACTACAAGATAATAAACTGAAGAGAGTAAGGAAATAAATAAATGATTTCATTATTTATCTTGTATTATCAATTTTGTTTCCATGCCATTGTCCATTTCTTTTCGCAATACCATACATTTTTACCATAAAATCTTGCGGTTTCTTTATTGTTGTACCTGGTGAAACATCAATGTTTCCGTTGTCTGGATTAATATTAAGTTTAATCTCACCTCCAAAATCAAAGGTTTTTTCAAGGCCATCATAATTATATTTATGTTCAAAATATGTTTTGTGAATTAAAACTTTACCAAAGTCGGGATATTTTCTAAATAAAGTAATTTTATTATCTAAAGCAGCAGGTGCTGGTTTACCAATCTTAGTCCAAAAATCCCTTAATTCCTTAATCGATTGTTCCCAAAACATTTTATTTAAATTGTCACTTGTCAATTGTCTATTACCTTGAGCTAAAGCAAGACCGACAATATCAGCGCCTGTATTCCTTCCAAAATTTTCAAGAACGATATCATCCTGCATTAATTTAGGAAATGAGGGCATACTAAATCCTGTCATATCATATGCACCATATGAATTAGGGCTCCAAAAAGTAGATGCATCATAGGCATATCTGCTGTTTCCAGTATAAATGTTCGTCTTACCAAATCCATTTGATAATGGAACAAAACTTCCTGAGAAATCATATTGAAATTGTACACCTTGAACTCCTAACCTTATTTCTTGTGCATCCTCTTTTCTCCAACCTCCAGTCCAGCCTTTGTATTGATGCTTAACTTTTATTCCTAAATGATAAACTAAAAAATAATTATAGTTATATGCTTTGGTTTTTACTCTGTATCTATCTTCATAACGATCTATACAAACGTCATTTTCTCCAAAAAGACTACCGAATACACCGTGTCCAATTTTACATAGAGGCATACTCAAAATATAGTTATTAAGAACTACATTTGGATCCGTAGGATTTGGGTTGCCAGGGTTACCTGGATTACCTGGATAATTTATAACAGTAGTATTTTGATTTGTTATTGCAACCTTGTTGGCATTAAAATATTCTATATCTTCATCTATTGCAACTTTTTCCTCAGAAGGTTTACTTTCTATATATGCTTGCTTAACTGAATCATCTGTAGCATACATAAGATCATCTGATATTTCTCTTACTGCTAAGTATTGAATTAGCTTATCGTATTTTGTGTCTGTTACAATGAATAATCCAACATCTGTATATTTAAAAATTTGGTTACCAACTTGAATTTCAGCTCTACTGTCTAGAAATGCTGAATAAGCATCATCACCTACAATTTCTTCAAGGTCATCAATGTCATCAGCTATTTCTTCTTCATTTTCTGTTTTGCTCGAAATACCTTTTGAGGACAAATAAGACATATACCTCTTATTTTTTTTCAATAGTTCTATCCTCTGCTTAAACTGCTCACTTACCTTTTTTTCATTATTCTCGGTAATTACAGGGCGTAACGAAATAATATTTTTAGAATCAATATACTTTGCGATGGTTTCATCACTTGCATCTTTTACCTTATCAAAGGTTGCTGTTAAGGCTTCTTTAGTGGAGAAATAGAGTCTTCCATTTCTGGTAATACCTTCGTCCAGCTTATGAGCGGAAGCTTCTGTATTATCAATTGTTATTTCTTCCCTACAGGAAGAAAATAGTGTGAAAATGCAGAGACTAGCAATAATCACAGGAGTTTTTTATACATGGTTTTAATTTTCAGCGAAAGTAGTATAAAAATATCAAATATGAAATGTTATTAATTAAATTAAATATATTTTCAAATAGAAGTTATTAATATGTGTGATATTGATAATTAAATATAGCGCACTATATAAGGAATACAAAGAGTTTTATGAATGAAAATAGGCTAAGTAGACTAGATAAGGATTATTTAAACTGGTTTATTACTCAAATTGGATCATTCTAGTTTATATGACAAAAATGTCATACAATTTTCTAATTATTTCAGCTATGCCTGTCTTTAATGAAATTATGTTCTTTAGAATGGAAATAACAAATTTTTAGTGCTATTAGCAACTTAAGAGTTTATTTTAGATAGTTGCATTTCGCTCTTTTGGATCGTATCTTTACGGCACAAAGTCTCCAAGGAGGCTTTTTTTTGTGCCATATTCTTGCGTCACAGCTTATAGAAAGCTTGAGATATATTTTTGTCCTTTCATACGAAATTAAGCAAAACTATATTTGGCATAGGGCGTTATTACCTTTGATAAAATGTAAGGAGGTGATTGACCAATTAAATTGTAAAATCCGTCTTTAAATGCGTTTTCACGCCTATAAAAGACAAAATCAAAATTAAGAAATGAGAATCTAATTTCGAACTAATTAAAGCAAGTCAATTTGTGTCCTTTGAGATGGAATCCAACAATTTTATCTTTAGCTGCAGGGAAAGTAATTTTTTTATGTTTTCGTGTAGCACATTTTAAAAAACGTTGGAAATACCTTTGTTGATGGTGTTTAAAAGATATTGAATTTGTGTCCTTTCGCAAGAAGTTAAGGAAAAATAGATTTGCTACAGAGCGATATTATCTTTGATGAAATGGTTAACAGGATATAGACCAAATATAAAATAAAACAGGTTTTAAAAAGGGGTAAGGACTTAACTATAATAACAAATAAAAAAAGTAAAAAAGAACAATTCAATTTTAGGAGATATTTATTAATAAATAGAAACAGTAGAAATTATGATAGATGTATTTACATTAGTTGTGCTAACAGGAATGATAGTATTGTTAGCAGGAATTTTCAAATTCAGAAAATTCAAAGGGTATGTTAAACTTTCTGAAATAGGCTTCGGCTTTGAAGGGGAAAGTTAGAATTGAGAAAAGCGGGTAAAATCCTTGGTAAAATCCCGCTTTTTTTTCCTGCATTTTTACTATTTGAAATATTTTATGAACAAAGTTTAATTTAAAAATTAACCCTTTTGTATATCATAATAGTAAGTTATATCTTTGCTGGATAGAAATCCTTTCGCAACAGCGGAGGGATTTTTTTTGCTATATGTTAAAGTGTTTGCGGTTCTCCGAACGATATTTTTTAGCGTCACAACTTTAGTGAAGCTGTGAGATTATTTTTGTCCTTTGAGATGAAATCCAACAATTTTATCTTTATCAATAGGGAGGGTAAATTGGTTTTCGTTTTCGTGTAGCACATTTTTAAAATCATTGGAAATACCTTTGTTTATAGATGTTTGAAAGTATTTTAATTTATGTCCTTTCACAAAAAGTTAAACAAAACGACCTTTGGTAAAATCTGATATTACATTTTACATATTAATATCCAAATTTTAAAAATTTTCATCCAATGTTAATAAAAATTAATTGAACAAAAAGAATTTTACAAGTATTAATAAATTATGAGTACACTATTTTTAGCACTCGGAATAACAGGAATAATAGTACTGTTATCCATAGGGATTTTCAAATTCAGAAAATTCAAAGCGTATGTTAAACTTCCTTATTTTGGATTTGGGTTCGAAGGGGAAAGTTAGAATTGAGAAAAAGCGGGTGAAAATCCCGCTTTTTTTATTTTTTTTTCTTCGGTATTCCAGACTTTTCATCCGTCCAAATTGCGCCTGACTGCATTTCTAAGTCCATTTCCAACCAAGTTTTTGCGGTGGTTTTTTCTTTATGCTTTTCTATTTCCAAAAACGAATCTAAATTTTCCAAGACTGTTTCCCCAAACACTTCCATTTTATCTTTTAACGGTGTTTTTCGGGAGGACAATTTATTGTGAATAGGACTATAAGGCAGGTAAATGTTTTTGATGACTATCTCGTCGGTAACGATTGTAATTTCAGTTTGATCGAGTGGCGCAGAACCGAGGATTATATCTTCTATAATCAAATCACGATATTTGATTGTGCTTACTGTATCAAATAATTCGTCAGCGTTTTTAAACTTTAAACCGTTACCAGCTTTAAGTTCTTCCATTGCTTTAATGGTTTCTTTGTTAGGTTTTTTCATCTTTTAAGATTTAATTTAACAACCAATTTTCCGTAATTCCACTACCCTCTGTTGGGTTTTTTAGTCGAAATAGTCCAAAAATTTCGAATTTTTGAAGCTAAATAGGTTATTTAGGCTCAAAAATGACCCAATTATTTTGCATAATTACTGTTTTTTATGGCTTTTTTTACTTCCGTAATTCCACTCGCCTTTTTCCGTAATTCCACTACCCTTTGTGTAGATTTAGAGCCAAAATAATCAAATTATTCTGCATTTTTGAAGTCGGATAGTATGTAAATTGTATAAAACTATCCAAGTATTCTGCATAATTGATTTTTTAGGGTGTTTTTCTTTATTTCCGTAATTCCACTACCCTTTGTGTAGATTTAGAGTCAAAATAATCAAATTATTCTGCATTTTTGGAGTCGAATAGTATGTAAATCGTATAAAACTATCCAAGTATTCTGCATAATTGATTTTTTTAAAATTCTTTTTTATTTCCGTAATTTTATTATTCCCTCCACAAAAGAAGTATATATCTCAAAGATGATAATTATTTAGAACTATTCTAAATAAAACTTAAGAATGAATAAGTGTTTGATTTTGAATATTATTTATATAATTTTGTAGTGTCAATACACAAAGTGTAAAGGACGTGGTTGCCCACAGACCCGTAAATGTGGACCGCATTCATCGAGATGCGGTTTTTTTTTATATATTATGGTATTTGTTATACTCATATTCGAAATCCATAGCCTTATTCTTTTCTACGCAAAATGCC